>DATAIN010000468.1:0-7949 GCA_036262635.1 Gemmatimonadaceae bacterium
CCGTACGACGACACCGGCTGGACCTTCCCGGAGGGATTCAACGTCCAGTCCTTCCGCGTCACGGACCCGAAGGTGCTCGACGCGAAGATGGAGCGCGTCGAGGGAGCCATCCGCCCCGCGGGCGGGGTGAGCGGCACGGGCTCCGTGTTCGCCATCGAGCACAACGGCGACAACGCGCTCGCCACGCTGCGCTACCAGCTTCGCGACGCCGACTTCCAGGTTGCCGAGGAGAGCTTCACCGCCGGCAAACGCACCTTCCCGCGCGGATCCTTCCTCGTGCGCGGCGTCGCCCAGGGCGACATCGACCGCGCCGCGAAGGAGCTCGGCGTCCCCGTCTGGGCGTTAGGCGCGGCGCCCTCGGTGAAGACGCACCCGGCGCGCGCGGCCCGCGTCGCGATCATGCACACCTGGATCTCGACGCAGACCGAGGGCTGGTGGCGGATGGCCTTCGACTTCAACAAGGTCCCGTACGATTACATCAGCACGCAGGATCTCGCGAAGGAGCCGAACCTCAACGCGAAGTACGACGTCATCATCTTCCCACCCGCCGGCGGCAGCAACCAGCAGATCATCGACGGCCTCCCGATGTGGCGGAACCCGATGCCGTGGAAGAAGACCGAGCTCACGCCGAACCTCGGCAACACCGACGAGACGGACGACATCCGCCCGGGGATGGGATGGAACGGCCTCGCCGCGCTGCAGCAGTTCGTCGCCAACGGCGGCGTCCTGATCGGCGTCGAGAACACGGCGGACTTCGCCGTGCAGTTCGGGCTCGCGAGCGGTGTCAGCGTCAACACCGTCCCGCGCCTGCGCGTGGTCGGCAGCCTCCTGCGCTCGAAGCTCGTCGACGACGCGAGCCCGATCGTGTACGGCGTCGCCGACAACATGGCCGTCTACAGCGACGACGGCTCGAGCTTCGGCGTGTCGAACATGAAGTTCGGCGGGCGCGGCGGACGCTTCGGCGGCTCGGATCGCCGAGCCACCGGGCGTGGCACCGCCGACGATCCCGACGTCGTCCAGGGACGCCAGCCCCTCGACTCCGCGTTTCTCCCTCGCGAGCTGCCCAAAGCGCAGCCGTGGGAGGCGTCGCCACTCACCGGCGAGCAGCTCCGCAATCCGATCGGCATCATCCCGCCCGACCAGCGGCCGCGCGTCGCGCTTCGCTTCGCCGACCAGAAGGAGCTTCTGGTCTCGGGCCTGCTCGACGGCGGGAACGACATCGCACAGCGGCCGGTCGTGGTCGACGTCCCGGTGCAGAGGGGACACGTCGTCCTCTTCGCCAACAATCCGATGTGGCGGGGGGAGACGATCGGCAGCTACACGCTCGTCTTCAACACGATCATGAACTGGGACAACCTCAACGCGGGGCGGAAGCTCGATGCACGTTAGGCACCTGCGCGGCATTGACCCGACGACCCGTTCGCCCTACGTTCGCCGCGTTGCACAACTTCCCTTCCACCCTCGAGCGACAATGGCGCCCAGCCGAGCCCAGCGACTCGCCCTGATCCTCGCCCTCTGCGGAGCGGCGGCCTGCGGTGCACCCACGCCCGCGCCGGCGCCGGCCGCTCCCCAGCCGTCTCGCACCGGTCCGAACATCGGCGCGTCGCGGGTGGTGCCGATGCCCGAGTCGCTCTCGGTCGCGACCGGAGCACCCTTCATCATCGACAGCACGACCTCGATCGTCACCGACGGGGACGCCGAGGTGTGGCGCACCGCCGACTGGCTCGCGGGCCTGATCCGGAAGTCGACCGACTTCCGCATTCCGGTGAATCGCGGCGGCGCGGCCACTCCGAAGTCCGTCCGTCTGCGAATCGGCGGAAGCGCATCGCTGGGCGACGAGGGGTACGAGCTCTCCGTCTCCGCCGATTCGATCGTGATCGTCGCGCCGCGGCCGGCGGGCATCTACCACGGCGCGCAGACGCTGCGACAGCTCCTCCCCGCCGACATCGAGTCGGACATCGGCCTCGGACGCCCGATGGGGGCGCCGGCGGTGCGCATCGTCGACAAGCCGCGCTATGCCTGGCGCGGGGCGATGCTCGACGTGGCGCGTCACTTCTTCACCGTCCACGAGGTGAAGCAGTTCATCGATATCGCGGCGATGTACAAGCTCAACGTCGTCCACCTGCATCTCACCGACGACCAGGGGTGGCGCGTCCAGATCGACTCGCGCCCTCGTCTCACCTCGGTCGGGAGCCAGAGCCAGGTCGGCGGTGGCCCGGGCGGGTTCTACACCAAGCAGGACTACGCGGAGATCGTGAAGTACGCGTCCGACCGGTACATCACCTTCGTGCCGGAGATCGAGATGCCGAGCCACATCAACGCGGCGCTCTCGGCGTATCCGGAGATCAGCTGCAGCGTACGCCCCGCCGGCGTGTATACCGGCACGGACGTCGGCTGGAGCGCGCTCTGCGTCGACAAGGAGGAGACGTACCGGCTGATCGACGACGTGATCCGCGAGCTCGCCGCGATGACCCCCGGTCCGTACATCCACATCGGGGGCGACGAGGTCGCGACGCTCAACCGCGAGCAGTACGTGAAGTTCATCGAGCGCGCGCAGGACATCGTCGCGAAGTACAACAAGCAGATGATCGGCTGGGAGGAGATCACCAAGGCTCGCCTGCGCCCGACGACCCTCGCCCAGCAGTGGAAGAGCGACTCCGCGAGCGCCGCGCTGCAGAGCGGGGCGAAGCTGATCATGTCGCCCAGCGACAAGATCTACATCGACATGAAGTACAACGCGAACACCGAGCTCGGGCTCGACTGGGCCGCGCTCATCGAGCTGCGGAGGTCGTACGACTGGAACCCGGCGACGTACGTTCCCGGCGTCGGCGATCAGAACATCGTCGGCGTCGAAGCCCCGCTCTGGAGCGAGACGGTTCGCAACATCACCTCCGCCGAGTATCTCATGATGCCGCGTCTTCCGGCGGCCGCCGAAGTCGGCTGGACGCCGCAGGCACTGCGGAACTGGGAGAGCTTCCGGACGCGCATCGCCGGACAGGCACCGCGCTGGAACTACCTCGGCATCAACTGGCACCGCTCGCCGGAGGTCGCATGGTGAGCCGGCGGGGCGCGTGACGTCGCTCGCCGCGGAGTTGCGCGGCGAGATCGACGCCGCGCTCCGCTGGCTGCGCGCGATCCCCGAGGAGACGACCGGCCGGCCCCCGCGCCCAGGGGGCTGGTCGGCGCGCCAGATCATCGGCCATCTCATCGACTCGGCGTCGAACAACCATCAGCGCTTCGTGCGCGCGCAGCTCCAGCCGTCGCTCGTCTTTCCCGGCTACGATCAGGACGCGTGGGTCGAGCGCAGCGGTTATCAGGAGCAGCGGTGGGAGGATCTCCTCGATCGCTGGCGCGCGTTCAACGAGCAGGTTGCCGTCGTCGTCGAGCGAATTTCGCAGGCCGAGCTGAGGCGCGCCCGCGCCGAGCACAATCTCCACCAGATCGCCTGGCGCACCGTCCCCGCCGATCAGCCCGCGACGCTCGAGTACTTCATCGCGGATTACATCGGACATCTCCGGCACCATCTCGGGCAGATTCGCGCGATGACCTCCCACTGATCGCGTAAACGCCCGTCAGAGAACCGTGAAAGCGCGTGCGACGACGCTTGCACCGGCGCCCGCTTCCCCCGATCGTACCGCATGCACCGCGAGTCCCCCCGACTTTCCACGGCGCTCGTCGCGCTGTCGCTGCTCTTCGCATCACCCGCTGCCGCGCAGTCGTCCACCGCGGGCGTGTACTCCGGCCGCGCGCGCCAGACGACCGTCGCGATCCCCAGGCTGGACGGCGACGCAGTCATCGACGGCGTGCTCGACGACGCGGTCTGGAGCCGCGCCGCTCGGCTCACCGGGTTCTCGCAGTACCGTCCGGTCGACGGGCGTCCCGCCGAGGACTCGACCGAGGTGCTCGTCTTCTACAGCGCGAGCGCCATCCATTTCGGCGTTCGCGCGTGGGAGTCGCACGGCAACGTGGTGCGGGCGACGCTCGCCGACCGCGACAACATCGCCGCCGACGATCGCGTCCAGATCCTGCTCGACACGTACGACGACAACCGTCGTGCCCTGCTCTTCGCGGTGAACCCGCTCGGCGTCCAGCAGGACGGCGTGCAGTCCGAGGGATTCGATCCGTCGCAGTCGGCGGGTGGGCGCTTCGACGGGATCGTCGACATCAGCCCCGACTTCAACTTCGAGTCACGCGGCCACGTGACGCCGTGGGGCTACGAGGTCGAGGTTCGGATCCCCTTCAAGAGCCTGCGCTACCAGAGCGCGGACCCGCAGCGATGGGGGCTGCAGATCAGCCGCACGACACAGCACTCCGGCTACGAGGACACCTGGGCGCCGGCGATCCGCGCGAACGCGAGCTTCCTCGTGCAGTCCGGACGCCTAACGGGACTTACCGGGCTGCGCCGCGGGACGGTGGTCGATCTCGATCCCGAGTTCACCTCGTCGGTCGCCGGTGCGCCGGATTCCGGCTCGTGGAACTACGACAATCCGCGCGCGAGGCTCGGCGGGAATCTCCGCTGGGGCGTGACGCCGAACTACACGCTGAACGCGACGATCCGTCCCGACTTCTCGCAGGTCGAGGCGGACGTCTCGCAGGTGACGGTGAACGAGCGGTTCGCGCTCTTCTTCCCCGAGAAGCGTCCCTTCTTCCTCGAGGGGCTCGAGCAGTACGACACGCCGAACCGGCTGATCTACACCCGGCAGATCCACGCACCGTTAGGCGGCGTGAAGCTCACCGGCAAGAGCGGCGGGACGGCCATCGCCTATCTGGGGGCGCAGGACGACCGCCGCTACTCGCTCGCCGGCGCCGACGCGCCGATCTTCAACCTGCTGCGCGTGCGGCGCGACCTCGGCGCCAGCTCCACCGTCGGCATCGTCCACACCGACCGCATCGAGGGGAGCCACTACAACCGCGTCTCCGGCGCCGACGCGCGCGTCGTCTGGCGGAAGATCTGGTTCACGCAGGCGCAGCTCGCCGGCGCCTGGACTCGCGATCGGCTCGGCGCGCGCCAGGGCACGCTCTGGGACGTCACCATCGCGGACCGCACCGGTCGCGCGTACGGCAATCACTTCGAGATCGAGGGGATCTCGCCGCGCTTCGAGACGCGGAGCGGCTTCGTGCCGCGCACCGGGGTGGTCTTCGGGCGCTTCGCGAATCGCTTCAGCGTCTATGGGCGGCCCGGTGCGCTGCTCGAGCAGCTCTCGACCTTCATCATCGCCTCGCCGGTGTGGCTCTACGACGAGTTCCCCGGCAGCTCGACCTTCGAGGGAGGCTTCTCCGAGATGTTCAACGCAGCGCTGCGCGGCGGGTGGACGCTGCGCGCGCAGATCGGCAACTCGCACCAGCGCTTCGACCCGACGAGCTACGGCGGCTATCGCGTCGACCGCGGCGCAGACACCATCGCGCTCGCGCAGCCGCATGGGCTGTACGGGTTGTGGGGCGGCTCGGTCGGCGCGAGCACGCCGAATCGCGCGCTCACTCTCAGCGTCGATCTGAGCACGGGCGCGGCGGTGATCTTCGCGGAAGCGGCGGAGGGGAGAGCGAACGCTGCGACGCTCGCGGCGTCGTGGCACCCGAATGCGTCGCTGCGCGTCGAGACGAGCCTCGTGCACCAGCGCATCACCCGCGCGCGCGACGGGACGCGCTTCTCGACCGCGACCATCCCGCGCCTGAAGACCGAGTATCAGCTGAGCCGCGCGATCTTCCTCCGCTACGTCGGGCAGTATGTCGCGCAGGATCGCACCGCGCTCGTCGACGCGCGCACCGGGTTTCCCCTCATCGCGTCGAGCTTCGGCACCGCGCGCTTCGGGCCTTCGGGCGCGCTGATCGTGAACGATTTCCGCAACGACTTCCTGTTCTCGTACAAGCCGACGCCGGGCACCGTGTTCTTCTTCGGCTACGGCGCCTCGCTCACCGAGCCGGAGGCGTTCTCGTTTCGCGCGCAGGAGCTGCGGCGCGTCTCGGACGGCTTCTTCCTGAAGGCGAGCTACAGGTACCGGCTCTAGCTGATCACGAAGACCCACGCGAGCAAGACGGCGCCGAGCGTCAGCGCGGAGAGCATCAGCCCCACCCTCGCGAGGGGCGCGGTCCGGTCGTGGCGGAGGGTCGCGATCGCGACCCCGCCGCCCACCGCGACCACCGCGCTGGCGATGCCCCCGACGATCAGGATCGCGAGCCAGGCGAGTCCGAGCGCGACGTCGTCATGGCCGCCGCTGCTCTGGCTGGGCGCGAGGAACGCGGAGACGACGATCGCCCACCCTGCGACGACGAGCCCGATCGAGATCAGCCCCCCGACATCTCTGCGGCGCGTCGCCGCGACCGGCACGGCCTTTCCGCGGCGCGGCCATCGGAACGCCGCGACGACGAGCAGGCAGACGATGAGCGCCGCGACGAGGTTCCGGAGCGCAACCCGCGACGGCCAGTGTTCGCGCGCCCACACCATCGGGGAAGACGACCGATCGTTCGCGGCGAGGAAGGAAACCGACGCCGACTCGAGCCGCGTACCGTCGCCGAGCTGTCCCCAGGCGTTGCTTCCCCAGCACCCGCTTCGTCCCGAGTCGAGGATGACGCAGCCGTGTGCCTCGCCGAGCGTCACCCCGCGCACCCTGTCGCGGATCGCCACGCGTACCGGCGCGGAGGTACAGTCATTCGAGCCGGCGAGGCCGTTCGAGTCCAGGCAGCGATCGTCGGCGACGCTGCTGCCCAGTCGCCCCCAGCAGAGCAGCCTGTCCCCGGCATCGACTGCGCAGCTCCGCGTCGTGGCAAGCGCGATGAAGTGAACGCGGGCTTCCCCCGCGACCGGGGCGAGGGGGTAGTCCCGATACTTCCGGTGGTCCTCCGGTCCTCGCCCGAGCGCGCCATCGGCGTCATTGCCGAAGCAGTAGACCGTGCCGTCGGCGCCAGTCGCGCAGGTATGCGCCGCCGCTACCGCGATCGCGGTCCACTGGCGCTCGCCGACGCGATCGATTGCCCCGTTCTGCAGGACCTCCGGCCACGCCCAACAGCGCGCGGTCCCGTCGGATGTGAGGGCGCAGGCGCGTCGGCCGCCGACGTCGAGGGAGACCAGTGGTTCGTCAAGGGGGACGGGTGCGGGAGCGGAATCGCCGCCGCGCCACCCCCAGCACCACGCGCGTCCGCGATCGTCGAGGCCGCAGCTCATCTCGTCACCGGCGTCCACCGCGACGAAGTGGAGGTCCGATTCGACGCGCAGGGGAACGTGACTGCACGGAACCGGGGGCAGCCCCTCGAGAGCCTCGCTCTCGAGCCGGCACTGGTCGGCGGCGCCGCGCGAACCGAGCTGCCCGCGGCCCGCCTCTCCCCAGCACCAGGCCGCGCCCTCGACGTCGACGCCACATGCGTGCGTCTTCCCCGCGCGTACCGAGGCGAAACGGATTCCGCCACTCACCGGAACCGGGACGCGCGAGCACGCGCCGCGCTCGATGAAGTGATCGCCGCAGGTCGCCGCCGTGTTCGGGGTGCCGACCTGGCCGAGGTAGTTCGCCCCCCAGCAGTACGCCCGGTCGTCACGGGTGACGCCGCAGGCGAAGCTTTCCCCGGCGGAGAGAGCGCGGAATGAGGGGACGGTGGCACCCTGGCCGGACGCGGAGCCGCCGGTCGCCGCGATGAGGGCGAAGGTGGCGAGGGCGAGGGTGCACGGAAGCAGGCGACGCGAATTGGACACACCTTGGGACGAATTCGGGCGCGTGCCAGTCACCGCTCGTCCTCCGATGCGAAACGGGGCGGCGACTCGCAGAGTCGCCGCCCCGTTCTCGTCTCACCGCTCAGGGCAGCGTCACGAACTGGCCGAGGAACGCGCGCGCCGAGGGCGTGTCGACGCGGTAGTCCTTCGTCGTCGCCCGGCAGACATAATCGCCCGTCGTGACCGTGCCGACGATGGTCGTCGGATCGCTCGTCAGGAACTTCGGCCCGCCCGAGTCGCCGTAGCAGTC
>DATAIN010000469.1:0-4151 GCA_036262635.1 Gemmatimonadaceae bacterium
TCCGGAAGTTGTAGCTCTGCGGAGGCGACGCGGTCGCCCACTCCAGGGTGTCCGCGCCCCAGGGGTTCGCGCCGGCGGGCCGGCCATGGCGCAGGCTCCAGAGCGCGTTGGCGAGGAACACCACGACGCTGCTGAAGATGATCACCGCGCCGACCGAGGCGACCATGTTCAGGTCACCCCAGCCCGTCCCCTCGAGATAGGTGTACACGCGCCGCGGCATCCCCTCCATCCCGAGCTGGTGCATCGGGAAGAAGGTGACGTTCACGCCGATGAACATCAGCCAGAAGTTCCACTTCCCGGCCGTCTCGCTGAGCATCCGGCCGGTGACCTTCGGCCACCAGTAGTAGATGCCGGCGAAGAGCGGGAAGACGACGCCCCCGAGGATGACGTAGTGGAAGTGCGCGACGATGAAGTACGTGTCGTGCACCTGCGTGTCGAAGGGCACCGACGCGATCATGATCCCCGTCATCCCCCCGATCACGAAGATGATGATGCTCCCGATCGTGAACAGCAGCGGCGTGCGGAAGATCGGTCGCCCCGTCCACAACGTGGCGATCCAGCAGAAGATCTGGATGCCGTTAGGGATCGCGACCAGCGCGCTCGCCGCCGTGAAGAAGCTCTGGCCGAGCTGCGGCAGCGGGGTCGCGAACATGTGGTGGACCCAGAGGCCGAAGGCGATGAATCCGGTCGCGATCATCGACAGCACCAGCGCCGGGTAGCCGAAGACAGGCCTCCGGGTGAAGGCGGGGAGGAGCGCGGAGATGATCCCCGTCCCCGGGAGAAACATGATGTAGACCTCTGGGTGCCCGAAGAACCAGAAGAGGTGCTGCCAGAGCAGCGCGTCGCCCCCCTCGGCCGGATTGAAGAAGTGCGTCGAGATCAGGCGATCCATCGCGAGGAAGAGGCTCGCCGTCGCGACCGCGGGCATCGCGAAGATGATCATGAACGACACGACGAGGCTGCCCCAGACGAACACCGGAATGCGATTCAGCGACATCCCGGGCGCGCGCATCTTGAAGACGGTCGTGATCTGCACGACCGCCGCGATGAGGGCCGCGATCTCGGTGAAGGTGATCATCTGGGCCCAGATGTCGACGCGCTTCCCCGGCGAGAACTGCGGTCCCGACAGCGGCACGTAGGCGAACCATCCGGCGTCGGGCCCCGAGTTGACGAAGAACGCGACGTAGATCAGCGAGCCGCCGATCAGGTACACCCAGTAGCCGAGCGCGTTGGCGCGCGGGAAGGCGACGTTGCGCGCGCCGACCATCAGCGGCACGAGATAGAGCCCGATGCCGATCATCACCGGGACGGCGAAGAGGAACATCATCGTCGTCCCGTGCATGGTGAAGAACTGATTGTACGCGTCGGGGCCGAGGATGCCGTTCTCGGGCCGGGACAGCTGCGCGCGCATCGTCGCCGCCTCGAGGCCGGCGAGGAGGAAGAAGACGAGCGCGGTGAAGATGTAGCGCTTGGCGATCGACTTGTGATCGGTGGAGGCGAGCCAGCCGATGAAGCCCGACCGGCCACGCCAGACGCGATCGAGCTCGACGTCCAGCTCCGGCTGCGGCTCCGTTTCGACCCGCGGCGTGGCGATCGTCACTTGAGACCCTCCAGGTACGCGAGCAGCGCGTTGAGCTGATCCGGGGCGAGCGCGTTAGGCGGCATGTTCGATCCGGGCTTGATGCGCTGCGGATCGAGGATCCACCCGCCGAGGTTGCCCTTCGTGTTCGGCAGCGAGGCGGCGGCGATGGTGAGCCGCGAGCCGAAATGCGTCAGGTCCGGCCCGACCGTCGCGTGGGCGAGCGTCCCACCGATGGTGTGGCAGACGGCGCAGCCGCCGGTGAGAAAGACCTGCTCGCCGGCACGCGCGGTCGAGTCCGCGGGTGGCAGGCGCGAGCCGCGCGACGCGAGCACCCACTGGTTGAACTCCCGCTCCGGCTCGGCGATGACGAGCATCGCCATCTTCGCATGCTGGAGCCCGCAGAATTCGGCGCACTGGCCGCGATAGATCCCGGCGGAATCGGCCTCGATCCACGTCTCGGTGGCGTGCCCGGGGATGAGGTCCTTCTTGCCGGCGAGGTTCGGCACCCAGAAGCTGTGGATGACGTCCTGCGCGCTCATGCGGAGGATCACGGGGCGTCCGACCGGGATGTGCAGCTCGTTCGCGGTCGAGATCCAGTTGTTCGGCGTCGCCGAATCCGGATACTGGATCTCCCACCACCACTGATGCCCGATGACGTTCACCCGCAGCGGCGTCTGCTGCGGCGGGATCGCCAGGGCGCGGCCGAGCCTGAAGTCGAGGAAGAGGAAGACGACGATGATCACCGCGGTCATCGCGATGGCTCCGGTCACCCACGCGGTCGTCGTCCGCTGCACCGCGGGGATCTCGGGCTCGGCGGGCCGGCGGCGGCGCACGAGCGAGATGAGCAGGGCGAGGAAGACGATCGCCGTCACCACCGACGATGTCACGATGAGGAAGTGCCAGAAGCCGTCGATCGCGGCCGCCTTGGCGCCGGCCGGATCGAGCATCGACTGCTGTGCGTAATGCGGCGCCTGAAGGATCATGGCGTGGTCACGGATCCCGGCGGCTCGAAGCTCGGCCGCGGCGTCTGCCGGTTGCGATTCTGCTCGTCCTGCACCGCCGCCATGTTGTCGCCCCGGCTGTTGCGCACGTCCTTCCGGTGCAGACCGCTCAAATCACGGACGTAGGCGACGAGCTGCCACACCTGGTCGTTGGAGAGCTTCCCCTTCCAGGAGGGCATCCCGTTCGGCCGGCCCTCGACGATCGTCGCGAAGATGTTCGCCGGGTCGGCGCCGTAGATCCACTTGTCGTCCATGAGCGGCGGACCGATCGACCCGCCTCCAGCGAGCCCGTGACAGCCCGCGCAGTTCATCTGCACGTAGAGGCGCTTGCCGTTCGAGATGGCGTAGGCGTTCTCGTCGTACGGGTGCCGGGTCGCGGCGGTGACCAGCGACGGCCCGGGCTGGATGTCGCTCTGCACGACGTCGCTGGACTGGTCCGCCGCCGGCGGGACCTCGCGGAAGCGGCGCTCCTCGCGCTTGCAACCCGCGACGCCGAGGGAGAGGAGCACGGTCGTCAGCACCACCACGAGCGACGACATTCGTCCGAATCGCATCATCGCCGACTTCCTCACGAGACGTTAGGCAGCGCGGGCCGGTCGGTCCGCGGCACGCCGAAGGACTGCAGCAGGCTGTCGATCGCCGCGCGGCGTCGGACGAGCACTCCCTCGAGCTCGTCGCGAAGAGCGACGTCCTCGCGGCGCACGCCCATCGAGATGTCGAAGACGAAGGGCAGATAGGGGAGCTCGATCTGCGGCGTCACCGGCACGAGCGCCAGCGGCACGGGCTCACGCGACGCGAAGTATCCCGCCAGCGGTCCCCAGACCACAGCGACGTCCACTTCCCCGCTCGCGACCGCGTCGACGATGCGCGCCGGCGGGTTCGGCTGGCCGTAGTCGCCGTAGACGGTGAAGCCGCGGACGTTGCGCACGATGTTGCGCCTGGTGAGCGCGTGGGCCGGCGGCGTGTTCGCGTAATCGTCGCCGATGATCTGCACGCCCACCCTGACGCGCCGCAGCCGCGGGTCGTCGAAGGTGCGCACGCGGAAGGGCGCGCTGCGCTTCGTCACGAACACGTACGTCGAGCGGTAATACGGGCGCGTCGTGAGCAGCATGTCGAGGCTCGTCGGCACGCCCATCATCACGTCGCAGAGATTCGCCTTGAGCGTGTTGCGGATGAAGCCGCGCCGCTGGGCCCACCACTCGTAGCGCACCGTCGCGCCGAGGTCGCGCGCGACGAGCTCGGCGAGCCGGTTCTCCAGTCCCTCGCCGCGCGCGTTCGAGAATGGGAGGTTGTTCGAGTCGGCGCAGACGCGAAGGACGCGGCCTTCGGCGCGCGGCGCTCGGCCTACGTCGTTCGGCACCTTCGCCTCGGCGGACCGCCGAGCGCCGAGCGCCGAGTACACGACGAGTGCGACCAGCGGCAGCGCGAGCAGCCCGCGCTCCCGCCAGCGGCCGAGTGGACGATCAGAGGGAGAAGACATAGAGCATCCCGCCCTTCGTCGATGCCTTCGGCAGATCCTTCATCGCGTTGACGAAGCCGAGCGCCGCCGTCGAGTCGCGCGGATCGAT
>DATAIN010000470.1:0-4555 GCA_036262635.1 Gemmatimonadaceae bacterium
TCCCCCTCCCCCTCCCCGCGCAGAGCTTCGCCGCGCGCGTGGACAGCGTCTTCGCGCCATGGAGCGGGACCGACCGGCCGGGATGCGCCGTCGCGGTGAGCGATCACGGTCGCGTCGTCCTCGAGCGCGCCTACGGCATGGCGGACATCGAGTCCGGAGTGCCCATGACGCCGCGGACCATCGTCCACGCGGCGTCGCTCGCGAAGCAGGTGACCGCGCTCTCCGTCCTCCTCCTCGCGCGCGAGGGAAAGCTCTCCCTCGACGACGACGTCCGCCGTGATCTCCCCGAGCTTCCGGACTACCGCGCGCCGATCACGGTCCGCCATCTGCTCGGCCACACCAGCGGGCTGCGCGACTTCTTCGAGCTGCTCATCCTCGCCCGCGGGCGCTTCGAGGAGGACCGCATCACGAGCGCCGACGCGAGCGCGATGATCGTCAGGCAGCGCGCGCTCAACTTCGCGCCCGGCGCCGAGTACGGGTACAGCAACACGAACTACTTCCTCCTCGCGCGCATCGTCGAGCGTGTGAGCGGCGAGTCGTTCCCCGCCTTCGCGGAATCACACGTCTTCGCGCCACTCGGCATGACGCACTCGCGGATCCGCGACGACGTCGCCGCCCTCGTCCCCGATCGCGCACTCGGCTACGCCCGGCGCGGCACTGGATGGCGCACGAGCATCCCGAACTACGACGTCACCGGACCGACCAACCTCCTCACCACCGTCGGCGATCTGCTTCGCCTCGCGGAGAATCTCGACCGTCCGATCGTCGGCGACTCGGGCATCGTCAGGCAGATGCTCACCCCCGGCCTCCTCGCGAACGGCGACACGACCAGCTACGGCCTCGGGCTCTCGCTCGTGCGCGACCGCGGCTTCCACGTCGCCGAGCACGAGGGACGCGACCCGGGGTTCCGCGCGTACCTCGGTCATTACCTGGAGCCGGGAGTCACCGTCGCCCTCCTCTGCAACGCTGCCGCGCTCGATCCGGTTGGACTCGGCCGCGACGTCGCCGGACTCTATCTCGGCAGACCGCGGGACCCCACGCCCCCAGCGGCCGCGCCCTCGGCGGACGCCGCCCGCCGCGCGTTAGGCCTGGCCGGCGTCTACTTCGAGCCGACGACGCGTCAGGTCGCCGAGCTGACGGTGCGCGACGGCGTGCTCTACACCGACCGCACCGGCGGCGCGCGCGTCGAGGCGATCGATGCGCGGCGGGCGAAGCTGGTGAACGTTCCGCTGGAGCTGGAGCTCGGCGACGGCCCGCATCCGGGCTATCGCGTGCGCTGGCTCATCCCCGGGCGCCGCGCCGACGTCTTCGAGTGGCGCGCACCGAGGGCGCCGGTGCTCGACCGCGCGGCGCTGCGGACGTACGCCGGGAGCTACGAGAGCCGCGAGCTCGACGCGCGCTATCGGGTGGAAGCGGGGGACTCGACGCTCACGCTGCGCACCGGTGAAGCGCCCGGTCTCGTCGCGCGGCCGGTATTCACGGACACGTTCGTGAGCGGGCAGTACACGATCCAGTTCCGCCGGGAGCGCGGACGGGTGATCGGATTCGAGATCAGTCACCCGCGGTCGAGAGGGGTCGCATTCGACCGGCAACGATAGGAGACGAGGTCGCGCTCGTTTCGCGTCCGTGCTTCAGCAACTCGGTGGCGGCGCCGGACCGTGGATATCACAGGAGCCGTGGAGCAGTTGTGTTGAAAATCAAGCGGTGGTGGGCGCGGGTGCTTGCCACCGCGTCTGCGTTTTCAGCATGGCATTGAGCACGACGAGCAGTTTCCGCATGCAGGCGACGATCGCGACCTTCTTCGGCTTGTGGGCCGCGAGGAAGTGCGCGTACCACCCGCGGACCACCGGGTTATGCCGGATCGCCGCCAGCGTGGCCATGTAGAGCACCGCCCGGATCCGCGCCCGCCCGCCGCCGATGTGGCGCCGCCCGCGCCACGCGCCGCTCTCGCGGTTCAGCGGTGCGAGGCCGGCGAGCTTCGCGGCTTCCCGCGCCGAGACGTGGCCGAGCTCCGGCAGGAAGGCGAGGAGGGTGCGCGTCGTCTGGGGCCCGATCCCCGTCACGCTCTGCAACAGGTCGTCCTGGGCCCGCCAGAGCGGGCTGGCCCGCAGCCGGTCGTCGAGGTCGGCGTCGAGGAGGCGCAACTCGCGTTCGAGGAACTCGATGTGCTTGGTGATCTTGCGGCGCAGCGGCTGGCGCGCCGGCCGGCCGAGCGCCTGGAGGAGGCGCGTCTTCTCGGCGCCGAGCATCTGCTGCACCTGCTGCTGGCGACCGAGCAGGTCGCGCAACTCCTCCTGGGCCTCCGTGGGGAGGGGCCGTTGCGCCGGCTGCACCCGCGCGCCGAAGGCGGCGAGCACGTGGGCGTCGAGCGCGTCGGTCTTCGCCAGCTGGCCGGTCGCCTTCGCGAAGTCGCGGACCTGGCGCGGATTGACCACGACGACGGGCAGGCCGGCGCTGCCCAGCGCGGCGATGAGGCCCCGCTCATAGCCCCCCGTCGCTTCCACGACGAGGAGCGTCAGGGGGGTGCCGGCCAGTGCGGCGACGAGCGCGTGGTGGCCCGCGACCGTATTGGGATAGCTCGTGGTCTCGGCGACGCCCTCGCGCGCCACCACCAGCTCTGCCTTCGCCACGTCGATACCGAGATAGCCGCTCATCGGACCGGTCCTCCGCCTAACGGGGGATCCCACCGTCGGTGCCCCTGCGCGCGCTCGGTCTTGTATGCGAGGTCGCCCCGCAGGCGCCTCCGGCAGTTGTGCGAGCTCTGGCAGCAGGCGTGAACGAGGGGGCCTCTGGCTCCACGGCGAGCTCTGGGCTCCGAGCAGGATCGAGGTCCCACCTCGCTCACCAGTCTGCGACTTCCTTGGCATGAGTGGTAGATACAAGAGCAGGGAGAGGGTTTCCGGAGAGCAACAGCTCCCGTAACCCCCTCCCTGCCGTCCACGGCTCCTGTGAATACCGCCGAGCCTAACGCGCGATCGCGGCGACGCCCTCGAGCAGCCGGTCGATCTCGTCCGGCGTCGTGTAGATCGCGCACCCCGCACGCACGAGCCCTTCCTCGGCGAGCCCGAGCTTCTCCACGATCGTCGACGCGTAGAAGTCGCCGTGGGACGCGAAGACCCCGCGCTCGGCGAGCGCTTTCACCACGCGCTCCGAGTCGATCCCGCGCACGGTGAAGGCCGCGGTCGGGGTGCGGATCGCTTCGGCAGGCGTGCCGTAGCGCGTCACCCCGCGGATGGCGCCGAGTCCCTGCCACAGCCGCGAGAAGAGCTCGCGCTTCCGGGCGTGGAAGCTCGCGTATGCACGCTCGAGCCGCGCGCGGCGCGATGGACCGTTGGCGAGGCTGGCGAGAAACTCCACCGCCGCCGCGGATCCCGCCATCGCTTCGTGGCTCTGTGTCCCCGTCTCCAGCCGCTCCGGTGCGGTATCCGGCGAGGGGACGAGCTTCGGCGCGTCGAGCGACGCGATGAGCTCTTCCCGGCCGTACAGGATGCCCGCATGGGGGCCGTAGAACTTGTACGCGGAGCAGCCGAGGAAGTCGCACCCGAACGCCTTCACGTCGACGAGCATGTGCGGGGCGTAGTGGACCGCGTCGACGAAGCTGAGCGCGCCGGCGTCGCGCGCCATCCCGCACACCCGCGCGACGTCGGTGATGGTGCCGAGCGCGTTCGACGCGGCGCCGATCGCCACGAGCTTCGTCCGTGGGCCGATGAGCCGCGCGACGTCGTCCAGATCGACGATGCCGGCCTTCTCGTCCGCCCGCGCCATCCGCACGACGACGCCGCGCTCCCGCTCGAGCGCCTTCCACGGGTCCACGTTCGCGCGGTGATCGAGCTCGGTGACCACGATCTCGTCCTCCTTGCGCCAGCCCCTGCCTAACGCGCGGCCGAGGTGGAAGGCGAGCGTCGTCATGTTCTGGCCGAACACGATCTCGCGGGGCGAGGCGTTGAGGAAGTCGGCCAGCGTCTCGCGCGCGCTCTCGATGATCGCGTCCGTCTCGACGCTCGTCGGATACGCCCAGTGGGTGTTCGCGTTGTGGTGGAGCAGGTAGTCGGAGATCGCGCGCACGACCTCGCGCGGCACCTGCGTCCCTCCCGGACCGTCGAAGTACGCCACCGGATGGCCGAGGTGCGTCCGGTCGAGCGCCGGGAAGTGCGAGCGGATCTCGGCGACGCCGACGGTCTCGGGGTGCTGGCTCGGGTGCGCGCCCGAGACGCGGACCGAGGTCATCGAATCTCCGTGCCCGCCCACTTCTCGACGAGCCGCACTGCCTCGACGTGGTCGGCCTCCTCGCCAAGCTCCCCGTGCGCCAGGCGGAAGAGCTCCGCGGTGAGCTGGAGAAGCGGCGACGAGATCTTCTGCTCGCGCGCGACGTCGGCCGCGATCCCCACGTCCTTGTCGAGGAGCGCGAGCCGGAAGGTGCGGGGGAAGGCGCGGCTCATCACCCGCTCGGGGAAGAGATTCATCGAGGTGTTCGAGCGCCCGCTCGACGCATTGATCACCTCGAGCGCGATCTTCGGGTCGACGCCCATCTTCGCGAGCGATGCGAGCCCCTCGG
>DATAIN010000471.1:0-4752 GCA_036262635.1 Gemmatimonadaceae bacterium
GGTCGGTGCGACGGAGGCGACCGCCGCGACTTCCTTGACGTTAGGCGCGGGCGCGGCCGGTGCCGCGACGGGCGCGATCGCGGCCGCCGGCTCGCTCCCAGCACTCCCGGGCAGGGGCGCCGGAAGGTTCGCGAGCAGCTCGCGGACCGTCTGGCCGCTCTTGCTCGCGCGCAGCATTCCCTCCGCGAGGCGCCGCGCGATGATCGTCGGATAGGTCGCCTGCACCTCGGCGAGCTTCGCTTCGTACTCCCGCTTGGCCGCATCGAGCTTCGCATCGAGCTCCGCTTCGAGGGCGGAGCGCACGCGGTCGCGCGTCGATTCGGCGACGACGACGCCGGCCAGCTCGCGGAGCTGCGTCCAGTGGAGCTGCCGCTCCTCGGCGAGACGGACGATCTCCGCGCTCACCGTCCAGCGCAGGAGGTTCTTCTTCGCTCCGAGGACGTAGATGAAAGGCGTCTTCCCGTCGCGCTCCTCGGCCGTCAACGCGAGGTACTCGTGGAAGGGCACCAGCTCGACATCCGCGTTCTCCTTCACCGGCTTGAAGTGCTTGCGGAACCGGCCCTCGGTGGCCGCCCAGTCGGCGATGGTGAGCGGGAGCTCCATCGACTGCGCCGCGCCACTCGCGTCGACGTAGTCGAGGGTGTAGGTCGGCCAATCGTCGTCGACCGAGGGATTGCCGTCGAGCGTCAGGCACTCCGCCCAGCTCGAGCCGGCGTCCGGATCGTAGGTCAGATACGGGAAGGCGCGGCTCTCGAGCGCGAGACGGGCCGCGTGCTGCGCGACGTCGTCGGCGAGCCCGTGCTCCACCGGGCATGGCGTGTAGATGTTGAACACCGCGGGGCGGCGCTTCTGCAGTCCCTTGAGCACGCCGGCCATCAGATGCGACGCCGACGCCTGCGACGACTGGTGGACGTACACGCCGCGATGCGCGAGCGCGATCAGTCCGAGCTCCTTGCGCACCTCACTCTTGCCGTGCTGCGCCGAGCCGTACCAGGCCATGTCGGACACCTGCCCGGTGAAGCCGCTCGTGCACGCCTGACCGCCGGTGTTCGAGTAGACCTGGGTGTCGAGCACGATCACGCGAATCGGCTTTCCCGACGCCATCAGGCGGGAGAGGTTCTGGAACCCGATGTCGAGCATCGCGCCATCGCCGCCCATCGCGACGATGGGCGGGCACATCGCGAACTCTTCGTCGGTGAACGAGTGCCAGTCGAGGTCGGCGAGCGCGCCCTCGGTGCGCTCGGCGTCGTACTCGCCGTCGAGGATGGCGCGGGCGCGGCGCACCTGCACGAACGCGTCGGCCATCTTCCGCATGTGCCCCTCGAAGACGCCGATGGCGAGCGAGGGGCTGTCCTGGAAGAGGTGGTTCGCCCAGGGGAAGGGATACGGGTTGTACGGGAAGGTGCTGCCCCACACCGAGGAGCAGCCGGTGCTGTTCGCCATCGCCAGCGACGCGCGCCCCTGCCCGCTCGGCCCGTCGACGTAGCGCCAGCGCAGCGCCTTCAGATCGCTCAGGACGCGCCGCAGCAGATCGAGCGCCTGACGCTTCGCGCTGTCGAGCGGGAGCTGCAGCGGCGCGTCACCGCTCGGCAGCGCCTCGAGCTGCGCGTCGGAGGCGAGGAGCTCGCGCGCCTTCGCGTCGAGCCGCGCGATCATCGCGTCGAGCTCGGCCACGTAGCGCTCGACGCGCGGGCGCATCATCGCCTCGATCGTGGTGATGATCAGGTGCACGGCCGTCTTCTCGCCGCACCCCATGCATGCGCCGTCGCCGCCGGCCATCGAGCGATAGCTGCGCTTGTCGAGCAGCAGCGTGGGGAGCACGCCGATCCCTTCCTCGATGTTCGAAACGTTGAGGAAGCGCTGCGGAGTGTCGGGGAGCTTCTTCCAGAAGCCCCAGCGGTCGCGCAGCTCGGCGACGATCCTGTCGTCCTGCCTCACCGACTCCAGCGCGCCATCTGGGCAGACCTCGACGCAGAGGTTGCAGCCCTTGCAGGCTTCCGGGTTGACGGTGATCGAGAGGAGCCCGCCGCTCCCCGCCTGCCTGCGCTCCGGATTGTCCCAGAAGGAGCCGGTGCGGGCAAGCTGAACTCCGGCGAGAATCTCGCGCACCCGCGCGAGCTCGCCGCCTAACGCCTCGCGCTTCTCGGCTTCGAGGCTGAGCTTCGGTGCGAGCGTCTCCCAGGCGCGGCCGAGCGCTTCGGAGATGCCGCCGAACTCGCCCGTGCCCACGGCGCGGCGCAGCTCCTTGCCGAGCGGCTTGACGATCGGGCGGAGGCGCTCGACCGAGCCGCGCGTCTGCGCGAGGTTCACCGCCGTCGCGAGCACCTCCTCCGGGTCGCTGACGAGCCCCGGGATCGCCGCGTCGGGGCACTGCGTCCAGCACTGCGCGCACCCCGTGCACTTCTCCGGGATGAACCGTGGCACCTCCATGCGGACGTCGGTCATGTCGCGCACCGCGCTCGTCGCGGCGGGGATCGCGCTGACCGCGGTGAAGGGGTCGGCGATGATGTCCTGCCCCGCCTTGCAGGTGACGCAGACCTGCTCCCAGAAGCGTCCGGGGTTGCCGAGTCCCGGCTGCGCGCCGGGCACGTCGAGCAGATCGGGCATCGCGGGCAGATTGCTGGCGACGACCGCGGCGACGTCCTTCTCGTCCACCGGATTGACGGCACGCAGCTCGTCGAAGCCACGGCGGATGACGCGCAGGTTGTCCTCGACGACGCGCTCCCCCTTCGCGCCGAACTTCTTCAGGAGCTGGGCGCGGATCCCGGCGAACAGCGCGTCGACACCGAGCTCCTCGCGCGCGAGCAGCGGCGAGGTGGCGAAGAACGCACCCATGAACGCGGCGCCCTGCATGCGGTAGCGGAGCTCGATGTCCGATGCCTCGCTCGCCGCGATGCTGAACGCGTCGAGGATGTGGACCTCGATCTTCCGCTCGACGATCTCGCGCCGCGCCGTCGCGGGGAGCGACTTCCAGAACGCCTCCGGGTCAGCGTCGCTCTGGATCACGAACACGCCGCCCTCGGCGAGGCCGGCCAGCGGGTTCGAGTGCCGGAAGACGTTAGGGTCCGGCGACAGCACGACGTTGACGTGCTTCAGCTCGCAGTTGAGCCGGATCGGCTCGTGCGCGAAGGTCGCGTAGAAGGTCGTCGGCTGTCCCTTCTTCTCCGAGCCGTACTTCGGGTTCGCCTTCACCTGCATGCCGAGCAGCTCGGAGACGGTCATCGACAGGTTCTTCCCCATCGTGATCGCTCCCCACCCGCCGACCGAGTGGATGCGCACCGAGGTCGATCCCTTCGGCATGAGATCGAGATCGCCCGCCGACTGCAGGGCGAGATCGGCGAGGTGCGGGTAGCTGTCGAGCAGCTGCTCCTGCCAGATCTGAAGCTTCGGCAGGCGCGTGCCCGGGCGGACGAAGTCGATGCCGAGATAGAACTGGCGACTGCGCCGGCTCCCCGGCAGCATGTTCTCGACCGCGGCGATGATGTCGCCCGGCTGCAGATCGCGGCTGCCGAGGCCGAAGCAACCCGAGAAGAAGTCGGGGACGTCCTCCGGCTCGAGCGCGGCGAGCTTCGGGTATGGCAGGGGCGGAAGCACGGCCGGACTCGAGGACGGAGTCGCGCTTCCCCAGACGAGCTGCACGCTTCCCGGCTGCCGGCGTCCGCGACTGCGGCGAGCGCCGCTCTGCACCCGGCCGTTCTCCACCGCCTGCGCCATCGCGGCGCGCAGCTCGCGAATCAGCGGCGCATCGACGGCGAGCGGCTGGTCGGTGCGCTCGAGGACCACCACACCGCGCTTCCCGGCGAGCAGTCGCGTGACGAGATCAGCCGGGAAGGGACGGAACATCGTGAGATCGAGCACGCCGACCTTCAGCCCGCGCGTCAGGCGCAGGTGATCGGCCACCGCCATCGCATTGGTGACGACGCTTCCCTGCCCGGCGATCACCCACTCCGCGTCGGCAAGCCAGTAGCCCGCGGCGCGCGCGTAGTGCCGGCCGGTGAGCGCCGCGTACTCCGCGAAGGCGCGATCGGTGAGCTCGGCGACGTGGTCGAAGTAGAATGGCCGCTGCGCCGCGACGCCCTGCGCGTAGCTGTCCTGGTTCTGCACCACCCCGAGCATCGCGGGGTAGTCGACGTCGAACAGCTCGGGGATGCGCCGCCGCTGTGCGCCGAAGACGAGCCGCTGCGCCGGTGTCGGTGAGTCGATGAGGTCCGCGGGATCGCCGAGGAACTGCCTGACGAGCTCCGCCTCGGGAACGACCATCGATTCGATCGCGTGGCTGGTGAGGAACCCATCCTGCGCGAGAATCCCCGGGTTCAGCGAGAGCTCGGCGACGCGGTGCGCGATGAGATTCAGATCGGCGACACCCTGCACGTCCTTCGCGAAGAGCTGGAAGAATCCTGTGTCGTCGACCGCGTGATAGTCGTCATGCCCCGCGTGCACGTTGAGCGCGTGCTTGGTGATCGCGCGGGCGGCGACGTTCAGCACGTAGGTAAGCCGCTTCCCGACGGCGGGATAGAGCGACTCGTGCATGTAGACCACGCCCTGCCCGCTCGAGAAGTTCGCGGCGCGGAGCCCCGTCATGCTCATCCCGGCGGTGACCGCCGCGGCGGCATGCTCGCCCTCCGGCTCGAAGAAGAGCAGCCGGCGTCCGTTGACGTTGCGCTTCCCTTCGGCGACGGCGGCCGCCCATCCCTCGCCCATCTGCGTGGATGGCGTGATCGGATAGGCCCCCGCGGCTTCCGATCCCGATGT
>DATAIN010000472.1:0-3648 GCA_036262635.1 Gemmatimonadaceae bacterium
GGGAACAGGGTGTCGATCAGCGACTACGCCAACATCTACAGCCACACGCACAGCATCGTCGAGCAGAAGGACGTCACCAACGCGACGACGGTGCTCGAGGATGGCGTGCGCATCACCTACCACGCGACCGTCCTCGCCGGCGTGCACGTCGCCGAGCAGGCGATGGTCGGCGCGATGGCCGTCGCGACGAAGGACGTCCAGCCGTATCACGTCAACGTCGGCATCCCGGCGAAGAGCGTGCGGGTGAAGCCGAACGCGCCGCAGGCGAGCGACTGCCTGCCCACGGCGCGTGCTCGGCGCGTCGACGGCTAGCGTCCCGTCGAGAGCATCACCCGCCAGCTGCGCGGCGAGCCGGGGAGGATGTTGTTGTTCCCCTGCGAGGTCGGGAAGTAGCGGACGTTCGTGAGGTTCTCCGCGTTCAGCTGCAGCGCGAGACCACCGGGCAGATCGGCGAAGAGCGCCGCGTCGATTCGCGTGAATGCGGGAAGCGTCACGGTGTTGTCGATCGCGGCGTAGCTGCGCGCCTGGTGGATCGTCCCGAGCGCCACGCCGAGCGGCTCGAAGAGCTGCACGCGGTTCCACAGCGACAGCGTCCGCGCGGGGACGAGCGGAACCGTCGCACCCGCCCGGGCCGCCGTCGTCGCCCGGACGTAGCGTGCGCGCTGCGCGGCGAAGCCTCCGGCGACCTGCCAGCGGGCGAGCGGGCTCCCGAGCACGCTGACCTCGTACCCCGTGGTGCGCTGCGCCCCCGTCTGCACCGTGCGCGACGGGTCGAGAGGATCCTTCGCCTGCGTGTTGGTGCGGTCGAGACGGTACGCCGCGCTCGTCAGCTCGAGCTCGGGCAGCACCTCCCACTTGCCCCCCAGCTCGTAGTTGGTGAAGCGCTCCGGCTCCAGCGTCGCGGTCGTCGCGGTGAGCGAGGAGAACTGATCGCCGCTGCTCGGCAGCCGCGACGTCCCAAAGCTCGCGTAGAGCGACACCGGACGCGCGGGCTTGAAGACAAGCCCGCCGCGGGGCGACGCCATGGCGTCGGTGCGGCGCAACGTCGCTCCCGATCGGTGGTCGTCCACCTCGATCGCGAAGCGCTCCCACCGCGCGCCGAGCACCGCCTGCCAGCGCGGCGACAGCGTCACCTGATCCTGCGCGTACACCGCCGCGACGTTCGCGGCGACGTCGTTGTTCGCGTCCGTCGCGCTCTGCCTGAACGTGACCGGCACGGAGACCGTCGGTCGCTCGAAGGGGACCGTCGTCGTAGCTCCGCCATTGGCGAAATAGCCGGTGTTACGGAAGTTGGTGGTCCGCTGCCGGCCACCCTCCACGCCGACGAGCAGTGCGTGCCAGATCCGCCCCGTCGCGCGCCCCAGCGTCACGTCGGTCTGATTGAACAGGTTCGCTCGTTGCGTAGCGTGGTTGTAGGCGGAGAGCGTCACGTCGGTACGTGCGGCGTTGACCGCGCCCGGCACCACGTTCTGGTAGAACTTGTCGTACGAGGTGAAACGCGTCTGGTTCCGGATCGTGATGCCGGCGGGCGCGAGGTGCTCGACGAGCAGACGCCCCCCGTCGACGCGGGCCGACGCCTGGTTGACCGCCGGATCGCCGAAGAACGCCGAGACGCGAGCGGGCGACGGAGCGCCACGGTACGACGGGATGCCGCGATCGACGCCGCGCTTGTCGTCGAAGTGCTCGTAGCCCAGTCGCGCGGTGGTCCGCGCACCGAAGAACGAGAGCGTGGGATTCGCACCCCATCGCTCGACTCCGATCACGTCACGGTAGCTCTCCGAGTTCTCGTACATCCCGTTGAGCCGCGCCGAGAGTCGCCCGGTCACCATTCCGCCGCCGTCGACCGAGGCTCGGCGATGGCCGAACGCGCCCGTCTCCGCGGTCAGCTGACGATGCGCGAGGCGATCCGCGACCTTCGTGACGCGATTGAGCACCCCGCCGCCCCCCCCGCGCCCGAAGAGCATCGCGTTCGAGCCCTTCAGCGCCTCCACTCGCTCGACGTTGTACACGTCGCGCAGGTACTGCACGTCGTCGCGTACGCCATCGACGAAGAAGTCGGCGGTCGAGCTGTTGCCGCGGATCGTCGGCTGATCGCGGTGTCCCTCGCCCTGCCCCATCGTGATCCCCGGGATGTAGCGCACGACGTCGGCCATGCTCCGCATCGCCTGGTCGCCGATGAGCACGTGCGTCACCACGCTCACCGACTGCGGTGTGTCGAGCAGCGGGACGTCGGTCCTGGTGGAGGCGAGGGCTCGCGGCGCGGTGTATCCCTTCGGTCGCGGCGCCGTCACTCTGACTTCGCGGAGCGCTGTCGGCGGACGTCCGGTCGCACTGTCGATGGGAGTCGCGGCGGAGTCTCCGCGCGCACGGACGGAATCGGCGCTCTGGGCACCGAGCGGTGCGGCGAGGAGCGTCGCCGCGAGAAAGAGAGCTGTTCGCATTCGAGGAATCGGGTGGTTTGCAAATCACGATAAGATCGCTCGGGATTGACGGAATCCTAGTCGGCGGCTCACGCCCCAGTCAACGGCATCGCATCACGCGACCGTTGTTCGCCGTGCGTGTCGCGACTCGGGCGACGATCAGCGCGATTCTCGTGGTCGGGCGACGCGGACGCCCTCGGCCGCCACGAAGATGCGCGCGGCGCGGCGCGAAAGTCTCACCCGGATCATTCCGGCGTCCGATGCCGGGACCACGAGACCGGCGATGCCGGGAAGCGAGTCGGCGAGAGTCATCGCCCGCGATGCGCCGACGAGGTAAAGTGTCGCCGACAAGCCATCGCTCCATACGCCGCGCGGCCCGATCGCTGTCGCGGCGATGGTCCCGCGCGCCGGGCGCCCGCTGCGCGGATCGATGATGTGCGCGTAGCGGCGGCCGCCGATGATGTGAAATCGCTCGTAGTCGCCTGACGTTGCGATCGCGCCGGAATCCAGCTCGACGATGCCGAGGACAGCACGATTCCGGCGCGGATGAACGATCCCGAGCCGCCACCGGCCGCCTCCCGGAGCGGCGCCGAAGACGAGGATGTTGCCGCCAAGGTCGATCATCCCCGCATGGATCTCCGGTCGCGCGAGCGCCGCACGCGCGAGATCGAGCGCGTAGCCTTTGGCGATTCCACCCAGGTCGAGCGACATGCCGCGCCGCGGCAGCCTGACGGTGGACGCGACGGTATCGAGCTCGACGTCGCCGAACGCGACGAGTGCACGAAGCGAATCGAGCTCGCGCGACGGCGGGATTCGCGCCGCGCCACCGTCGAATCCCCAGGCGTGAACGAAGGGTCCGACCGTGGGATCGAATGCACCCCCCGAAAGGCGCCAGAGCAGACGCGCCTGGCGCAGCACGTTCATCGTCTGCGACGAGACGTGAACGGCGGAGTCGCCGGCCGCGTCGTTGACCCGGGAAATCTCGCTCGATCGCCGGTAGTTGCTCATCAGCGAATCGACGAGCCGCACCGAGTCGCGCGACGCGTGTATCGCGGCGAGCATCGATACGCTGTCGCGCGGGTCGCCCCATACGCTGATCGCGAGCAGGGTTCCCATCACCGGCCAGGCCCGCCGGAGCTCGATCCGAGGCGGCTCGTCGCGCGGCCGCGCGCCCATGCCGAGCCCCCCCGCCGCGACGAGCGCCAGGAACGCGAAGCGGCCGGCGCCC
>DATAIN010000473.1:0-3478 GCA_036262635.1 Gemmatimonadaceae bacterium
ATAATGAAGGGCATGCCGTCGCGTCCGCCGTTGACCCGCCCCCGCAGCATCCTCCTCTCCGACTGCGACGTCTTCTACGTCCAGCTCGCGCGCATGGCGGATCCCGAGGGCGCAGGACGCGAGCCGTTGCTCATCGTCGGCGGATCCGCCGAGAGCCGGGGCGTCGTCTGCTCGGCGACGTACGAGGTGCGGAAGTACGGCGTGCGCTCGGGGATGCCGATCTCGCGCGCGGTGAAGCTCTGCCCGCAGGCGATGTGCGTGCCCGTGCCGCGCGCGCTCACGTCGCAGAAGAGCGAGGAGATCTACCACGTCCTCCAGCGCTTCGCCCCCGACGTCGAGAGCGCATCGCCCGACGAGGCCTATATGGACCTCACGACGACGATGGACACCGTCTATCGCGGCCGCACGCTCGAGGAGATCGCGCACATGGCGCGCGCCGCGGTCGAGCGCGAGACGGGGATCCGCGTGTCGATGGGCGGTGGCACCAGCAAGCTGATCGCAAAGTTGGCCGTCGAGCCGGCGAAGCCGCGCGATGGCCGCGGCGGCAATGGTGTCTACGTCGTCGCGCCGGGCGACGAGGCGGCGTTCGTCGCGCGACTGGAGCTGCGCGACATTCCGGGCATCGGCCCCAGGTTCCAGGAGCAGCTCGTGAAGCACGGCTGGTACGCGGTGACGGACCTGCTCGACGTTCCGCGCGAGGAGCTCGAGCGGAAGCTCGGCGAAAACGCTACTGCGTGGCTGTGGGACGTCATCCACGGCGTGGACGACTCGCCGGTGCATCAGCGCGAGGAGCCGAAGTCGATGGGCCGCGAGGAGACCTTCGCTCGCGACATCATGGACGACCGCGAGCTCGAGGTCGAGATGCTGCAGCTCGTCGACCGCGTCACGTCGGACCTGCGCGAGTCGGGCTACGCGGCGCGCACGATCACGGTCAAGATCAAGGACAGCGACTTCAAGCGCCGCTCGGCGGCCGTGACGCTCGAGGAGCCGATCACGACCTACCAGGCGATGGCGCCGATCGCGAAGGACCTGCTCAGGGGTCTGCGGAAGAAGCGCCGCGTCGCCGCGCGACTCATCGGCGTCACCGCGTCGCACCTCCAGCGGTTAGGCGCGGAGGAGCAGCTGGTGCTCTTCGCGCGTGAGGGCGCGCACGTCGAGACCGACCGCCAGCGCGGTCTCGCCGCGGCGATGGACTCGGTGCGCGAGAAGTTCGGGCCGAAGGCACTCAAGATCGGGATGGTGGAGCGCTCTTGACGTCATCCTGCGGAGCGAGCGCAGCGAGCGACGCCAGGACCTGCGGTGCCTTCATAGAAGGTCTCCAAGGACTGCCTCGTCGAGCACTGGGTCGTCGCGCAGCGCATGGGCCAGACCGCCGCGCGCAACATGCTCGGCGCTCGCGAGAGGTTCGATCACGTGCCGTTCTGGACCGCGAACTACGACGTGAGCATCAACTACGTCGGCCACGCCGAAGCGTGGGATGCGCTGCGCGTGGACGGCTCGGCGGAGAACCGCGACGTCGCCGTCCGCTACGAGTCGAAGGGAAAGCTGCTCGCGCTGGCGACCATCTTCCGCGACGAGGAGAGCCTGCGGACCGAGATCGCGATGGAGCGCGGGAGAACGGCGACCTAACGGTTTCCGCTCCGTTACAGGAGCCTCTTCCGCGACGGGGGCATGTCGCGCAGCTTACGCGCGCCCGGCCAGCCGCCCGGCTGTCCGCACCCACATCCGGAGGTGTGAATGCTACGTCTTCGCCGCCCAGTCGCGACGATCGCTACCCTCGCACTCGCTCTCGCCAGCTGTCGCCCCGCCGACAGCCCGTTCGAACCGACGCCGGCCAGCCCTTCGCTGCCGGCGTTCGCACTGGTGCCGCCCGAGGGGACGGCAGCGGACCTCGACGTCGCCGGCTGGAACATCGAGTGGTTCGGCGACACCCAGAACGGCCCGACGAACGAGACCCTCCAGCTACAGAATGCGCGCGACGTCATCCTCGGAACGGATGCCGACATCTGGGGCGTCGCGGAGATCGTCAACCAGGCGCAGTGGAACTCGCTCGAGTCGCAGCTGCCCGGCTACACCGGATTTCTCGCGAGCGAGAGCGTGGTGGCGAACGGGGCGTCCTACTACAGCGCGACCGAGCAGAAGGTCGGGATCCTCTTCAAGACGAGCGTCGCCACGCTGCTCGACGCAAAGGTCATCCTGACCGCCAACAATACCGACTTCGCCGGGCGCCCCCCGCTCGAGGTGAAGCTCCGTGTCTCGGTGAACGGCGCCACCGAGGACGTGGTGGTGATCGTGCTGCACATGAAGGCGTTCAACGACGGCGACAGCTGGCTCCGTCGGCAGAACGCCGGGAATGCCCTCAAGAGCTATCTCGACGCGACGTATCCGACGCAGAAGGTCCTCGTCATCGGCGACTGGAACGACGACGTCGACGTCTCGATCACCCCCGAGAAGCCGTCGCCGTACAAGGCGTTCGTCGACGACGCCGCGCGCTACCGCTATCCGACCAAGGCCCTCACCGACCGCGGCGTGTCGTCGACCGTCGGCTACCCCGACTTCATCGACCACCATCTCGCGACGAACGAGATCGCGGCGACCGAGATCGCGAGCTCGGTCGAGGTGTACCGTGTCGACTCGTACATCGCCGACTACGCCAACACCACCAGCGATCACTACCCGGTCCTCAGCCACTACGCATTCGGCACCGGCGGTGGCAGCCCTCCGCCGCCCCCGCCCCCGCCGCCACCGCCCTCCGGCGCGCCGGCGAAGGTGATCGTCAACGAGATCATGGCCAACGAGCCTGGGAGCAGCACCGCGGGCGAGTACGTCGAGGTCGTGAACGTGGGCGGGACGGCGATCGCGATCGGCGGCTGGACGATCTCCGACGGCACGGCGGTGCGTCACACCTTCGCGGCGGGCACGACGCTCAACCCGGGCCAGGGGATTGTCGTCTTCGCGGGCGCTTCGGGGATCCCCGCGGGCACGCCTAACGCCATCGCGTCGTCCACCGGCTCGCTCAACCTCGCCAACGCCGGCGACCAGGTGATCCTCAAGAACGGCACGACCGTCATCGACAGCTTCAGCTACGGCTCGTCGCTCGCCGGCAGCGACGGCGTCTCCATGAACCGCAACCCGGATCTCACCGCGGGGGCGGCGTTCGCGCTCCACACGACGATCTCGACGCTGAAGGCCTCGCCCGGCACGCGGGCCAGCGGCGCGGCCTTCTAGAACCGGTACTTTCGCCAGGGCGCGGGGTTGGCCACGTTTCGCGAATGGCCGACCCCCGCCCGCCGGCGACACCTCCCTCGCCGGACGACGCCGAGCTCCAGCAGCGCGTCCGTTCCGTGCTCGGCGGGCAGTACGCCGTCGAGCGCGAGCTCGGGCGCGGCGGGATGGGGATCGTCTACCGCGCGCGCGACCTGAGGCTCAAGCGCGAGGTCGCGATCAAGCTCCTGCCGCCGGAGCTCGCCTTCCGTCA
>DATAIN010000474.1:0-2232 GCA_036262635.1 Gemmatimonadaceae bacterium
ATAATCTCGAAAAGATCGTCGTCTGCGCGGACTCGCCGTCGTACGGCCAGCTAGCCGCGGGTTGGGTACGCTCCTGCGCATCGACCACGGCCACGGTGGCCATGTTGACGATGTCCTCCACGTCGGCGCCCCGCTCGAGCACGTGGACGGGGCGCCGCATCCCGACGAGGATCGGCCCGATCGCCGTCGCCCCGCCGAGGTGCATCAGCAGCTTGTACGCGATGTTTCCCGCCGCGAGGTTGGGGAAGATCAGCACGTTCGCTTCCTCGGTGAGCATGCTGTGCGGGTAATCCTCGCGCATCATCTCGGGATCGAGCGCGGTATCGGCCTGCATCTCGCCGTCCACCATCAACGACGGATCGCGCTGCCGCAGCAGCTGCGCCGCGCGCGCGACACGCTCGGTCTCGGGCCGGCGCACCAATCCGAAGTTCGAATACGAGAGCATCGCGATGCGCGGCACGATGCCGAAGGTGCGCACGATGCGGCTCGCCGCGTACGCGATCTGGGCGAGCTGCTCCGCGCTCGGCTCGATGTTGACCGTCGTGTCGGCGCAGAAGACGACCTTCTTGTCGAAGACGAGCATGTACATGCCACTCACCGTCTCCGCCTTCGGATGGGCGCCGATCACCTCGAGCGCCGGGCGGATCGTCTCCGGGTAGTGCATGCCGACGCCCGAAACCAGCGCATCCGCGTCGCCGCAGGCGACCATGCAGCTGCCGAAGTAGTTCGGGTTCTTGAGCCGCTGCGACGCCTCGCTGAGACTGAGCCCCTTCCGCTGCCGCCGCTCCCAGAGGTGGCGGATGTAGGTGTCGCGCCGCGGTGAGGTCTCGGGATCCTCGATCGTGATCTCGTCGAGGGAGATCGCGTTCTGCGCCGCGACGCGCTCGACGGTCTCACGCCGCCCGAGGAGGATCGGACGGGCGATCCCTTCGTGGACACAGATCTGCGCGGCGCGGATGATCTTCGGCTCCTCGCCCTCGGGGAAGACGACGGAGCGCGGATCGGCGCTCGCGCGGTTGATCAGCCCGCGCATGATCCCGCGCGCGCGGCCGAGTCGTGCCTCGAGCTGCTCGCGATACTGATCGAGGTCGATGAACTCGCGTGCGACGTCGCTCGCCACCGCGGCCCATGCGACCGCGGGGGCCACCCAGAGCAGCACGCGCGGGTCGAAGGGGAAGGGGATGAGGTACTCCGGCCCGAACTTCACCGAGCGCATCCCGTAGAGCGCGGCCACCGAATCGGGGACGTCCTGCTTGGCGAGCAGCGCGAGCGCGCGCGTCGCCGCCATCTTCATCTCCTCGTTCACCGTCGTGGCGCGCACATCGAGCGCACCGCGGAAGATGAAGGGGAAGCCGAGGACGTTGTTCACCTGGTTCGGGTAGTCGCTGCGCCCCGTCGCGATGATCGCGTCGTCGCGCACCGCGCGCACCTCGTGCGGCAGGATCTCGGGCACGGGGTTGGCGAGCGCGAAGATGATCGGCGACTTCGCCATCCCCTTGATCATGTCACCGGTGACCGCGCCGGCGACCGAGAGCCCGACGAAAACGTCGGCGCCGACGAGCGCGTCGGCGATGGTGCGCGCGTTCGTCTTGTTGGCGAAGCGCGCCTTGTAGGGATCCATGTCTCCTTCGCGGCCGGCGTAGATCACCCCGGCGCGATCGGTCATCAGGATGTTCTCGCGCTTCACACCGAGCCGCACGTAGTGCTCGGCGGTGGCGATGGCCGCGGCGCCGGCGCCCGAGAAGACGACGCGGATCTCGCCGATCTCGCGGCCGGTGATCTCGAGGGCATTGAGCAGCGCGGCGCCGGAGATGATCGCGGTCCCGTGCTGGTCGTCGTGGAAGACGGGGATCTTCATCGTCTTCCTCAGCGTCTCCTCGATGTAGAAGCAGTCGGGAGACTTGATGTCCTCGAGGTTGATCCCGCCCACGGTCGGCTCGAGGAGCTGGCAGAACTTGATGACGTCGTTCGGGTCTTCCGAGCCCACCTCGAGATCGAAGACGTCGAGATCGGCGAACTGCTTGAAGAGGTTCCCCTTGCCTTCCATCACCGGCTTCCCGGCGGCGGCGCCGATGTTCCCGAGGCCGAGGACCGCCGTCCCGTTGGTGACGACGGCGACGAGATTGCCCTTGGCGGTGTACTTGTAGACGTCGTCGGGGTTCGCCTTGATCTCGAGGCAGGGCTCCGCGACACCGGGCGAGTAGGCGAGGGAGAGGTCGCGCTGGTTGGTCA
>DATAIN010000475.1:0-3949 GCA_036262635.1 Gemmatimonadaceae bacterium
CGTCGGTGAGCGTGTAATGGCTCCCGTCCGGCGTCTGCCGCCCGACGAACGCGCGCGCTTCGGCGACCGCGGCCAATGCCTCGGCGACGTCCGTGATCCCCTCGAAGTCGAGGAGGATGACGCGCAGCGATCCGTGATCGAGGAAGCGGACGCGGGGTCCGGCCTTGGCGGGAGCGGTCATGCGTGGTGCGATCGGGACATGTCGGGCGGCGGTCGGGAGACGGGGTCGTTCAGCGCGACAATCATGGCGCACGGAGGGCGCGCTGTCACGGGTCGCCGCTCGGCGCCATGCCGTCACCTCCATCACGACGGCCGCCCACGCCGCTGCCTAACGTTCCGGCTTCGGCGGCCGGTCGGCGCGTTCCGCGACTCACCGGAACCGACGAATCACCGCCGCGCCGAGGGACAGCAGGAGCGACAGGAGCAGCATCGACACGATCGGAACGTAGACGCGGGTATTCTCCCGCTCGATCCGGATATCGCCGGGGAGGCGCCCGAACCAGGAGAGGAGCCCCGACCAGACGAGGAGCCCGACCACGGCGATCGTGACTCCGGCGAATACGATGGTCGGACCGAGCGTGGAGCGCATCAGAGGGTGTACTCGAGGCGCACGGACACGGTATCGCCGTCGCCCTTGGCTCCGCGAATCCGCTTCGGGACGGCGAGGAGCGTGCGCTTGCTCTTCGTATCGCGCCAGACGCTCGTGTTCCAGGCTTTGCCGTCCACAGTGGCGCGGACAGGCGAACGGCCCCACGCGTACGTCACCGGGGGAACGAGCTCCTCGGGGACGGGCGCGAAGTGCCACCCACCCGGACCAGGATACCTGATGAGCTGCGCGACGAAGCTACCGCCGTAGGCCTTGGCCATCGAGAGACAGAGAGAGCCGTATCAGTCGAATGTCGCGATCTCGTTGCGGGCGTCACAGCAAAGTTGCTCCAGGGGAGCGTCGCGAGCCAGCGGCCGTCGCTATGCACTTGTCGAGCGCACCACCGTTCCCCGCGGCAGCATCCGTCGCTCGAGGTATCCGCCCAGCCGCCCGTCGGGAGTGCGCGACCGGTAGCGGTCCTTGATGTACGGCCGACCGCCGTCGGCACCCTCGAACGCGGTCGCGAGATAGCGGCACTCGTCGGCGGTGAGCTCGCGCGCCGAGCCGTCGTCGTCCACCCAGACGAATCGCGCGCGCGCGTCGGTGTCGTCGCGCGCCGCCTGCAGCCGCATCCGGCCGTCCTTCATGAACACGATCCAGTCTCCGGCGGCGTCGCTGGACGCGCTGCCTAGAAGTGTGGTCCGAGGACCGCAACCACCATGATCGTCGAGATGGCGAGCGGGATCTGCGCCGCGAACGCCCACTTCCGGCGCACCCCGTAGAGACCGGCGAGGAGCGCGATCGACAGCAGGATCTGGATGACGAATGCCGGCATGCCGATGAGCAGGAACCACAGGCTCTCGTAGTTCTCGGAGCCGTGGTAGTTCAGCGCCGCCGAACCGAGGCCGAGGTGGACGAAGGTGATCGCGCAGGAGAGGGTGAGGCAGATCGCCATCCCCGTGGACAACCCCGCGGGCTGCGGCATTCCCGATCCGTTCCCTCGCCGTGCGCTCCGCTCCGCGTCCATCGGATCTCCCCGGTTTCGCTGCCTAACGCCATGAATTCGCGAGTGCCGCCGCCGTCGGCCCGTCCGCGCGGAGGCTCCCGCGTGCTCCCCTCGCCGGCTCCCCTGGCCGCGGCCGCGCTTGCCGAGCTTCCCCGCCAATCCTACCTTGGAGCCGACTGCTGTAAAGGGACTCCCATGACCGACAGCTCCGGCGCCGCGGCCGCCACCGCCCCGCTCTCCCGGCGCGCCATGCTCGCGCACTCCGCGCGCGCCTGCGCCACCACGTTCGCGGCGCTCGCCGTGGGCGGGAGGCCCCTCCGCGCGATCCCGGCCCTCGCCGGAGTCACCGCGCGCGGCCCCGAGCATCCAGACCCGCGTCCCGGCATCGACGCGTCGCACATGGTCCCCCCGGACAAGGTCCGCGAGCATCCCGACGCCGTCGCCGCCTTCGACGAGGCGCGTACCATCCCCGGCATCCTCGACGGCATCCGCTGCCACTGCGGCTGCGCCGACGATCCGGCGATGCGCTCCCTCCTCACCTGCTACGAGGGGGACGGGATGGCGCTGCACTGCCCCATCTGCCAGGGGCAGGCACGGCTCGCCTACCGCCTGCACCACCGCGGACGCTCGCTCGCCCAGATCCGCGCCGCGATCGACGCGCGCTACGGGGACTGAGCGATGGCCGCGCGCCGGGTCGCCGCCGTCCTCGCGTTAGGCACGATCGCCGCCGCGGACTGCCGCGCCCAGGGGCAGCTCAGCGAGCACGGTGTCACCGCGCAGACCGTCGCCGGCACGACGATCACCGTCGAGTACCATCGTCCCGTCGCGCGCGGACGCAGCGATCTCTTCGGCGGCGTCGTGCCGTGGGGGGAGAACTGGACTCCGGGCGCGAACTGGGCGACGACGGTGGACGTCGACCGCGACCTGCGCGTCGAGGGGCAGACGCTGCCGAAGGGGAAGTACTCGCTCTGGATGATCGTCAGGCAGGACGGCTGGACGATCGACTTCCACAAGCGCGTGCGCCTCTTTCACACCGTGCGTCCGGACTCGTCCGACGTCCAGCTCCGCCTGCGCGTGCGGCCCGACAGCGGTCCGCACACCGAGGTCCTCACCTTCGACTTCCCCGAGATCGCCGGCGCGAAGACGACCCTCCGCCTGCGCTGGGGGAACGGCGTCGTTCCCCTGCATCTCGTGGTGGTCGCGCCGCCGCTCAACACCGCGATGTCGAGCACGGCACGTGCGCCTTACGTCGGCGACTACGACCTCGAGATCCTCGCCAGCACCACCGGCGGCGCGCCGATTCACCTCAAGGTGAGCATCGCCGAGCAGGGGGAGACGCTTCACTGGCGCGACATGAGCGGCCCCGAGGCGCAGCGCCGCGACTTCGTGCTCATGCCGGGCGAAGAAAACGAGTTCACGCGCGCTCGCCGCGCCCCCGACGGGCAGTACTGGCCCGACGCCGGGGCGACCATCACCTTCAGCGTCTCGAACGGCCGCGCCACCGGGTACGAGGTGGAGTTCGACGGAACCGTCGTCTCCCGCGCGAAGCGCCTGCCATGAAGAAGACGAGGTGGACCATGCGCACCACGACTCTGCTCCTCTCCGCTCTCATCCCCGCGACGCTCGCCGCGCAGGGAAACGTCAGGCCCGACGCGCGCGCCGCGCAGCCGGAGGCGCGCGAGTGGGAGGTGCCGTGGGGCGCGAGCGGGCGTCCGCGCGACCCCTACGCCGACGGACAGGGGCGCGTCTGGTTCGTCGGCCAGGAGGGGAACTACATCGGCTCCCTCGACAGCCGCACCGGTGAGTTCAAGCGCTACGAGATCGACGCGGGCACGCATCCGCACAACCTCGTCGTCGAGAAGGGGCAGGTCTGGTTCACCGGCAACCGCAACGGGCGCATCGTCAGGCTCGATCCCGCCACGGGGAAGCTCACGACCTACATGATCCCCGACGAATCGGTGCGCGACCCGCACACGATGATCTTCGATCCCAAGAGCGGCATCGCGTGGTTCACCGCGCAGGGCGCCGGCGCGATCGGCCGCTTCGACCCGGCCACCGGTGCCTTCCGCCTCTGGAAGACGGGACGCAACACGCGGCCGTACGGCATCGTGCTCGACTCGAAGGGACAGCCCTGGTTCGATCTCTTCGGCACCAACAAGCTCGCCACGATCGACCCGAAATCCTTCGAGCTGCGCGAGTACACCCTCCCCGACGAGAAGGCGCATCCGCGGCGCATCGCGATCACCTCCGACGACCAGATCTACTGGGGTGACTACACGCGCGGCTTCCTCGGCCACCTCGATCCGAAGACGGGAAAGATGGAGGAGTGGGCGCTCCCCGCCGCGGCCGCGTCGATG
>DATAIN010000476.1:0-2001 GCA_036262635.1 Gemmatimonadaceae bacterium
GATGGTGAGCAGCGAGCGCAGATGCCGTCGCGCCAGCGGCTCGTCGTCGACGACGATCGCGCGGATGGGGGCGGCCGGGATCGCGTTAGGCGCCGTCATCCCGTCCCTCCATCGGTGCGGAAGGGGAGCGCGATCCGCACCGCGAACCCCGACCCCGGCCGGCTCTCGTAGGCGAAGCGATGCCGCCCGCCGTGCAGCCGGCGCAGCCGCTCGCGCGTGTTGGTGAGCCCCACCCCCTCGCGCTGCACCGCGCCGTCGCGCGTGCTCGCGCCCACGCCGTCGTCCTTCACCTCGAGCTGCAGCTCGTCCGCGTCGCGCGACGCGCGGACGCGGATGTGCCCCCCGGCGGCTCGCGGCGAGATCCCGTGGCGGATCGCGTTCTCGACGAGCGGCTGCAGGAGGAGGCTCGGCACCAGCGCGCTCCGCACCGACGGGTCGACGTCGAGGTCGACGTCGAGCCGGTCGCCGAAGCGCGTCTGCTGGATGTCCACGTAGAGCTTCAGGTGGTCGAGCTCGCGGGCGAGGGGCACCTCCTGCTCGTCGGCCAGCCGCAGCGAGGCGCGCAGCAGCTCGCTCAGCCCCGACACCATCCGCTCCGCCGCGCGCGGCTCGGAGCCGATGAGCGCCGTGATGGTGTTCAGCGTGTTGAAGAGGAAGTGCGGCTGGAGCTGGAGGCGCAGCGAGTGGAGCTGCGCTTCGGCCAGCTGGTCCTGCGCCCGGGCGCGCTCGCGCGTCTCGAGGAGGTAGCCGTGGACGAGGCGCTCGTGCCAGTCGGTGGCGTACACGGCCAGCGCGCCGCCTAACGCGAAGAAGAGGAGCTTCGCCCCCTCGTCGAGGGGCGCGATCCCGTTCCCCACCGCGGCGGCGAGCGGCGTGACCAGCGTGGCGCGCCCGCTGACGATGAAGAAGAGCACGATCGCCGCGTACTGCAGCGCGACCGCGAGCGCCACGGCGACCGTCTTCCGCACCGACGACGCGATCGGCCGGCCGGCGAGCACGAGGAAGTACGTCAGCGCGACGGGACTCTTGAGCGCGAGCGCGGCGGACGATGCGACCCCGTACATGACGATGATCGCGCTCACCGCGGTGGTGTCGACCACCGGGTTGACCACCGCGATCCAGCCGGGAAGCCGCTCGCGGCGGCCGAGCCACCATTCCTGGATCAGCGCCCAGGCGAGCGTCGGGAGGAGCACCGCCGCGTTCGCGCGATCGAGCGCCGGCGAGAGCGAGGGTGCATAGACGATCGCCGCCACGCCGAGGAAGAGCAGCACCGCGATGCGCACGCGATTGAGCAGCCGCTCCGCCTGGTCGCGGCGCTCATCGAGCAGGGCGCGCGCGACCGGATCGGCGAAGAGGGGTCCCCCCATCGGGGCACGCGCGGTGTCGCGATCGGTCTGCATCTCAGCGAATGAAGAACAGCTTCTGCAATATCCAGCCGACACCGGCAAACGCCAGTCCGACCGGTCCGAGCACGTGCTTCGGCTCCAGGCTCACCGTGAGCCGCGCCAGGGCGACGTCCCCGCGCGCCCGCGCCAGCCGCGCCTCGAGGCTGTCCAGCTCTCCCTGCACCCGCGCCAGCTCCTTCTCCACCGCGACGACGTCGGTCACGGTCGAGGCGCGGTCGAGCAGCTGCCGCAGCCGGTCGCGGCTCGCGCGAAGGCTCGTCACCCGCGCGTCGAGGTCCACGACCTCGTCGGTCACGTCCTCGGCACCGGCGGAGCGCGCCGTCACGCGGCCGAGCCGCGAGACCGAGTCGATCGCCGCGTCGAGTGCGGTGGAAGGCACGCGCACGGTGAGCCGGCGCCCCTCGGAAAAGCCGCCGCTGTGGCTCGCCGTGCTCTCCACGTAGCCGCCGAGCGACTTCGCGAGCTCGGTCACGCGCTGCTCGGCGGGCGCCGGCTTCTCCACCTGCACGGTGAGGTCGGCGTGGCGGACGAGCATGCGCGGCCCCGCGGCGGGGGTGGTCGGCGACGCGGGCGCCGCCGCCTGGTCGGAGAGGAT
>DATAIN010000477.1:0-1673 GCA_036262635.1 Gemmatimonadaceae bacterium
GGCGCAAATCGCGCAGCGGGTGCAACCAGCGTGTCCGGTGCCTGCGTCCGCTCGCGTCTCCCGGCGGCCAGAACGGCCGAGGAGGCGAGCAGAGCAAATGCCGCCGCACCGGCGATGGTGGCGACACGATCGCGCATCCGCATCAGGACCGCCGCGATCACGGGCGCAACGATGAGCGGCCAGCCGAGGGCGCTGGGAAGGACGTAGCGATCGACGAAGATGGGTATTGCGAGGCGGGACTCGAGCCAGACCAGTGGCGCCACTGCCGCCACCGATCCGCCGATCACGACCGTCGGGGCAATTGGATTTCGCGGAATGGACACGGCCACCGGTCCGAAGCGGCGCCGCAGCAACGCCACGAGCCCGACGCCGGCGACCACCAGCGACAGGGGTGACGTCAGTCGCTGCATCACGCCGCTGAGACGGCGGAACGTGGGCGGGGCGATCCACGCCGTCGGTCTCGCCATCTTCCCCTGCTCGAGCACCCACGGAATCCACGGCACGAACGCGAGCCACGCCGCCGCGATCGCGAGGTAGGGCGCCGCGCGCAGCCGCCGTGCGCGAGCGTCGAGCACCCCGAGCGCCGCCACGATCGCCGCGCTGTAGAGGATGCCAAACGTATGCGAGTAGAGCAGGAGAAGGTGCGAAGCTCCGGTCGCGGAAAGTAGCCAGGGTCCTGGCTGCTCGCGCCGCGCGACCTCGAGCGCAGTGGCGACGGCGGCGGCGCCGCTGAAGAGAAAGAGTCCGTAGAAGCGCGCCTGCGCCACCTGGTCGAGCACCGCGTCGGCTGGAAAGAACGTCAGTCCCAGGGCGATCGCCACCGCCGGCCAGGGGAATTCGCGGCGCAGCGCGCGCCAGAGAAGTACGAAGGCAGCGGCCACGAAGAGCGCCGATGGGAGCCGTAACGCGAAGGTCGAAGTCCCCGCGACCGAAGCCCAGGCACGTAGCAGGAGATGGTACAGTGGGGGGTTGTTCTCGCCGCCCGCCGCGACCGTCCGGACCAGATGGACGGCATTCGGGTCATCGAGGAAGAGTCGCGTCACAGCCTCGTCGAACCACAGGTAGGGACGGCGCGACGTGATCAGCGCGCATGCACCCACCAGGACCGCGACCGCAAGCGCCGGAACGGTCACGTCCGGGAGCCACGGCCGACCGGCTGGGGATCGAGCGCGCACGGTCGCGGTTTCGTTCATGGCGCGGAAGCTAACGCGGCGGTTCGCTTCCGACGGCACCATCCCGATGATGGGAGAAGGACGTGTCGCCCTAGCTTGTGCGCGTGACGACGGCGACGCAGCGGTTGGGTGAGCTCGGCGAGCGAATCGCGGAGCGCTGGCTGAGCTTGAAGGGGTGGCGCGTGCTCTACCGGCGCTTCCGGTCCGGGCGCCGCGACGTCGACCTGGTGGTGGAGCGCGACGGCGTGGTGGCGTTCGTGGAAGTGAAGGCGCGTCGGGGAGACGCCTTCGGAGGACCCGTGGCGGCCGTCGGCTGGCGGAAGCAGCGCGAGCTCAGTCGCTCGGCGCTCGTCTGGGTCGACCGTCACGGCAGGGAGGGAGAGGAGTACCGATTCGACGTGGTCGGAGTGCTGTTGGTCACCGTGACCCGCACGATGTAGCCGTGGCTCGCCGCGCCCGCTTCGCCGCGTTCGGCGTCGGACTGCACGAGCCCGCCCTCGG
>DATAIN010000478.1:0-3189 GCA_036262635.1 Gemmatimonadaceae bacterium
CCGGCCCGTCAGATGGATGGCCGCGCGCGCCGCCAACTCCTCCGCGGCACCGTCGAGTCGGTGGATCAGGGAACGCTCCGGCTGACCATTCCCGGCACGACCGGTTCGGTCGCCATCGCTCGTGGCTCGGTACGCAAGCTCGAGGTCAGCCGCGGCGTGTCCCGGCCGGCGAGCATGATCGAGCGCGCGATCGGCGGCGCGATCGGCGGTGCGATCACCTTCGCGCTGATGAACGATCCGAAGCGCACCGGCGGGCCACACTATCGCACCGATTGGCGCGCGGCCGGCGTGGGCGCCTCGTGGGGCGGCGGGATCGGCGCGGCGCTCGGACTGCTCTTCCCGCACGAGACGTGGCGGCGGGTGGTCCGGTAGCGCGGCAGGAAGCGTGAAGCAGTCAGCGACGGCGTCACCGCACCGCGGACGCCGTCGCTGACTGCTTTCAGCCTCCAGCCGTTCCCCTACTCCCGGACGAAATTCGCCAGCGTCGCTCCCACCTGGTCGATCGCGGTCTTCGCGCGCCAGCGATCGTTGCCGTTGTAGATGAACGAGAAGGCGAGCACCTCGCCGTCGAGCGCGGTCACGTAGCCGGCGAGCGAGATCACCGTGTTCGTCGTCCCCGTCTTCGCGTGCAGGTTGCCCTGCGCGGGCGTGGCGCGCATGCGATGGCGGAGCAGCTCGCTCTCGCCGGCGACGGGGAGCGAGGCGTGGAAGGTCGGGCCCCACGGCGCTTCGTGCGCGTAGCTCAGCAGGTGCACCATCGCCCGCGGTGAGACGCGGTCGAGCACGGAGAGCCCGCTGCCGTCGGCGGCGTATACCTCCGTCGAGTCGACGCCCAGCTTGTCGTGCGCGAAGCGACGGAGCAGCGCGTTTCCGTTCTCCGCCGATCCGCTGCCGAGCGTCGCGTGGGCGACGTCGCGGAAGAGCAGCTCGGCGTAGTGGTTCACGCTCTCGCGGTTCATCACCGCGATGAGGCGTGACAGCGGGGGCGAGGGATAGCCGGTGACACGCGCCGCGTTCGCCGGCGTCGCGCCCAGCCGCACGCTGCCGTCCACCTTGATCCCCTGCGCGAGGAGCGCGTCGCGCAGCGCGCCCGCGGTGAAGAGCGCGGGCTCGTCCACCACGAGCTCGTAGCGCCGCGCGCCGGAGCGCGTGCCGATCCAGCCGCGCGCGTCCACCGCGCCGTTGGCGACTCGGCGGATGGAGAGCGACCCGCCGCGCGAGCCCTTCACCGTCCGCACGGTGCTCGAGAGCGCGATCCCGCTCGACGAAGGCTCGAAGCGGACCGTCGCCGGTCCACCGTTAGGGTTCGGCTCGACGACGACCCACACGGTGTTCTCGTTGAGCGAGAGCGCGGAGACGGGCGCCGCGTAGCTCAGGCCGAGATAGCGCGACTGCCACCCTTCGGGGATCTTGCGCGGCTCGAAAGCGCTCGCGTCGGCGACGAGATCGCCGCGAACGTGCTTCACGCCGGTGCCGGCGATGAAGCGCGCGAGCATCTCGACCGGTGCATCGGGATCGCCGCGCAGGAAGCGATTCGAGAATCCCGGATCGCCACCGCCGCGCACGTAGAGGTTGCCCTGCAGCGTGCCGTCGGGCGCGACGCTCCCGTCGCGGAAGACGTCGGTGGAGAAGTGGTGCTCGGGACCGAACCGCTCGAGCGAGAGCGCCGACGTCATCAGCTTCATCGTCGACGCGGGCTGCATCAGATCGTCCGCATTGCGCGAGAAGAGCGTGTCGCCGCGCGTGAGCGAGACGATCAGCACCCCCCAGCGCCCGCTGCGGGCGCCATCGCCGATCATGACGTTGACGTCGCTCGCCAGCGCGCTCGCGCTCCGCGGCGCGGTGTAGCGCGGGATCGCCGGTTCGGCGCTGCGACGCGACACGCGACGGCGGCGCGCCGTGCGTTTCCTGCGCTGAGGGTCCGGGTCCGGGGTCGCTTTCGCGGTCGGGTCGCCTGCCGTCATGGCAGCCATCGCGGGGGCCGCGAGCTCGGCGGAGCGCAGATCGCTCTGCGCGGTCGCCCCGCGAGGGGCGACGGTGGCGCCGATCACGAAACCGAGCGCGACGACGAGCCGATGGCTCGGACCGGAGGGCCCGAGTCGAGAAATGAACGCCATCATGAAGCGGTGAAAAGGCAAGGCCCAGGCCAGAACCGGAGGCGCCTGGCACCTCCGGGACGGCACTCTACCCTCAGACTCGCACGTAGATCCGCTTCCGGTGCAGCACGTAGAGGATCGCGTACCAGAAGAGGACGAACGTGAGGGCGAAGCACAACGAGGCGAGCCGCGGCGGGAGCCAGCTCGCGAAGAGGGCCTGATGCACCGCCGCCTGGACCGCGACCGGCCTCCCGTCGACGGTCACCTTGAAGATCGAGTAGATAAGCCGCGCCATCACCCCGGAGCCGACGAAGGCGACGATCGGGTTGACCCCGAAGACGACGAAGGGCTTCGTCCAGCCGGTGACGCGGTGCACGTCGATCAGCCACATGCAGGTCGCCAGCGTCAGGCAGGCGAGCCCCGCCGTGAACATCACGTAGCTCGACGTCCAGAGCGACTTGTTGATCGGGAACACCCAGTTCCACATCATCCCGACCATCGCCGCGAGGGATCCGGCCGCGAAGAGCCCGGCGATCCGCTCCGGCAACGGGCGCGGCGTGCCGATCCACCGCCCCGCGAAGACGCCGAGGATCACCGTGCCGATCGCAGGGACCGTCGAGAGCGGCCCCTCGGGATCGAACACGACGCCCCCGACCCAGATGTGCTTCGCGCCGAGGATCGCGCGGTCGAGCCAGGCCGCGAGGTTGCCGCCCTTGCTGTCGAGCATCAGCGCGCCGAGCGCGCCCGTGTCCGGCACCGGGAGCAGCGTCATCGCGAACCAGTAGCCGTAGAGCAGCGTGGCGAGGATGATCACCTGCTGCTTCACCGTCGTGCGGAGGGTGAGCAGCGCGCCTAACGTGTAGGCGATGCCGATCCGCTGGAGCACGCCGAAGACGCGGACGTGGTCGGCGCGGTAGACGATGCGGTCCCAGAAGCTCGGATCGGTCATCCCCTCGACGTGGCCCCACTGGAAGAAGGGGAACCACGACATGAGGAAGCCGAGGAGGAAGATCATCCCGCCGCGGCGGAGGATCGCCATCGCGAGGTCACGGTCGCTCGCCCCGCGGGCGCGCCGCGCGCCGAGCGAGAGCTC
>DATAIN010000479.1:0-2089 GCA_036262635.1 Gemmatimonadaceae bacterium
GTCCCGTATCATCGCGGGTTCTCGCATCTTCGCATCCCGTATCGCAGTCTCGCGGCGCTTCGCGCCGCCACCCCGCATCGCTGTTTCCCGAGTTCCCGCATCGCACCTTCGCCGGCACCCGCATCTCGAGCAGGCATGACCTTTCGCCCGGTTGACCTTCACGCCCACACGACCTTCTCCGACGGCGCGCTCTCCGTCGCGCAGCTCGTGGCCACCGTCTCCGCGCGCGGCGTGCGGCCGAGCGTGGCCGATCACATCTCGGGCGACATTCGCGGTGCGCTGCGCACCGCCGCCGACCTGCGTCGCTACCTCGACGAGCTCGATCGCCACGACGTGCTCCGCGGCGGGGAGTTCTGCTGGCACTGCGACAACTGGCGCGACGTCCCCGCCGAGCTCGCGCAGCGCTTCACGCATCGCATCGGCAGCCTGCACGCGGTCTTCCTCCCCGACGGCGAGCTGCTCCACGCCTTCTCGAGCCCATGGCCCTCCGGGCTCGATCCGCAGCGCTACATGGACATCCACGTCGAGAACCTCGAGCGCTACGCCGCGGAGATGCCGGTGGACATCCTCGCGCATCCGACGCTCCTCCCCTGGGCGCTGCGCAAGATGCCCCTCGAGGAGCTGTGGACCGAAGAGCGGGAGGAGCGCGCCGTCGCCGCGTTGCGCGCCGGCAGCATCGGCTTCGAGATCTCCAACCGTTATCGGCCGCACGAGCGCTTCGTCCGCCGCGCCTTCGAGGGCGGGCTACGCCTCTCGCTCGGCTCCGACGGCCACAATGCGGAGCAGGTCGGCGACGTCGCATGGCCGCTCAGCCTCGCCCGCGCGATCGGGGTCCCGGATGACGCCCTGTACGACCCGCTCGTCCATGGAAGGAGAGAAGTCGCCCCCTGAAGTCTCCTTCCCCCGCTGTTCGTGCCCAGAATCGCCACTCCGGTTGCGCCCGATGCCGCCTCGGTGCGGACGAGCGCGAACCAGCGCATCGCCGATGAGCTCGACCTGCTCATCCGCTCGCGCTACGGCCTGATCGTCATCGACACCCTCGAGGTGGATCGCGCCGAAGCCATTCTCAAGTCGATCGCCTCCGCGCTCGGCCTGCACTACTACTCGTGGAGCCGCAGCAAGGGGCTCCGTCGCGGGATGAGCGGCTCGCAGCCGGCGGTCGACGTCGGACCCGATCCGGTCACCGATCCCGCCGCCGCGCTCGCGATCGCCGAGCGGGAGGGAAGCGGGATCTTCCACTTCGATGGCCTCGACGCGCACTTCGGCGAGCCGCTCGTCGTCAGCCAGCTCCGCGACGTCACCGTCGGCTTCGGCCATCGTCGCGGTGCGATCGTGCTCACCGGCCACGACGTCCGTCTCCCCGAGCAGCTCCGCGTGCACGGCACGACGCGCCGGCTCCCGCCCCTCGAGTTCGACGACTACCGGCAGCTCTTCGAGCGCGTCATCCGCGATCACTCGGCGCGGATGAATCTCCGCGTCGACCTCACGAAGCCCGAGGCCGAGCAGCTCGTGCACAACCTCATGGGGCTCACCCTCCAGGAGGCGGAGAAGATCCTCACCAAGGTGATCCTCTACGACGGCGCGCTCTCCCGCGACGACATTCCGCGCGTCATCAGCGCGAAGCGTCAGGCGGTCGAGCAGGACGGGCTGCTCGAGTATCACCACGTCCAGGACGACATGACGCAGGTCGCCGGACTCACGGGACTGAAGGAGTGGCTCGGCAAGCGTCGCGCGATGGTCGCAGACCCGGTGCGCGCGCAGCAGTTCGGTCTCTCCTTCCCGAAGGGCGTGCTTCTCCTCGGCGTCCCCGGCTGCGGAAAGAGCCTCTGCGCGAAGGCGGTCTCGCGCGAGTGGGGACTTCCCCTGCTCAAGCTCGACCCCGCCAACCTTTACGACAAATACGTCGGCGACAGCGAAAAGAACTTCAAGCGCGCGATGCAGATGGCCGAGCGCCTCGCCCCGATCATCCTCTGGATCGACGAGCTGGAAAAGGCGTTCTCCGCGGGCGGCGGCGAGGACGACGGTGGCGTCTCGCGCCGCGTCTTCGGCACCTTCCTCTCCTGGCTCCAGGATCGGCAGGGTGACGTCT
>DATAIN010000480.1:0-1777 GCA_036262635.1 Gemmatimonadaceae bacterium
CAGCCGAGACGCCGGCTCCGGTGGATCCGCGCGTGGCGCTGCGGCAGTCGATCGACAGCGCGGTGAACGACGCCAGGTTCGCGAACGCGTTCTGGGGGATTCTCATCGTCGATCCGACGACCGGCGACACGCTGTACTCGCACAACGCGGGGAAGCTGTTCCTCCCCGCATCGAACCAGAAGATCATCACGGGCGCGACGGCGCTCGCGCAGCTGGGGGCCGACTACACCTTCCGCACCGTGTTCGCGGCGCGCGGGGTTGTGCGTGACTCGACGCTGCGCGGCGACCTGGTGGTGATCGGCCGGGGCGACCCGACGATCAGCGATCACATGCGGAAGGACGCGATGGAGCCGCTGCGCGCGCTCGCCGACTCGCTGCGCGCGCACGGAATCGCGCGAATCGCCGGACGACTCGTGTCGGTGGGTGACGCGCTGCCCGGGCCGGCGCTGGGCTACGGGTGGGACTGGGACGATCTCGACTACGGCTACGGCGCGGGAGTGGACGAGCTGCTCTTCAACGAGGGGTTCACGCTCGTCACCGTGCACGCGGGAGCGGAGCCGGGCGCTCCGCTGCGGGTCGAGACGAAGCCGACGAAGAAGGGTCCGAAGGTGCGCGTGACGGCGACGACCGTCGCGATGCCGACGGACTCGGGCGCGAAAAAGCCGAGCCTCGTGATTCGCTGGGACAGCCTGAGTGGCGGAGCGCTCGTCGAGGGCGCGATCGCGGCGGGGGACAGCGCCGACGAGGAGGTCGCGCACCGCGTCCCGAAGCAGGCCTACCTCGACGCGCTCGCCGAAGCGTTAGGCGACCGCGGGATCCAGCTGCGCGGGGGAAAGTCCGACAGCACCGCACGGGTCGATACCCTCTTCACGCTGGTGTCGCCTCCACTGCGCGAGATCCTGCCCGCGCTGGAGAAGCCGTCGCAGAACCAGATCGCGGAGATCCTCTACCGGACGCTCGGGCTGGAGAAGACCGGCGTCGGCTCGGCGGACAGCGCGCGCCGGGTCGTCGAGCGGCAGCTCGCGGCGTGGGGCGCGAAGCCGGAGGGGGCGGCGGTGCGCGACGGCAGCGGTCTGTCGCGCCACGACTACGTCTCGCCGGAGACGCTCGTGCGCGTGCTGGCAGCGATTCGCGGCGACACCGCGTTCCACGTCTTCTACGATGCGCTCCCGATCGCCGGGGTGGACGGAACGATCGAGCGCCGGATGAAGGGGACGCCAGCCGAAGGAAACGTGCACGCGAAGACCGGGTCGGTGGACAAGGCGCGGTCGCTCTCCGGCTACGCGACGACCGCGGACGGCCGGATGCTGATCTTCAGCGCGCTGTGCAACAACTGGACGGTGCCGGTGCGACAGGTGGAAGCGGTCCAGGACATGATCGGCGCGCGGCTGGCCGCTCTGACGTTGGGCGCGCCCGCCACCCACTGAGCGACGGCGTGCTCGGACTCGAGGAGGCGAGCGAGCGCACCCTCGCCGCGCTGCGACCGCTCGGCGCCGAGCGCGTGGCCCTCGCCGGGTGCGCGGGGCGCGTGCTCGCCAGCGACATCGTGTCGACGGTGGCGCTGCCGCCATGGGACAACTCGGCGATGGACGGCTACGCCGTGCGCGCCGACGACGTGCGGGACGCGAGCGCGGACCGTCCCGCCGAGCTGCGGGTGATCGAGGCCGTGCCGGCCGGAGGCTTTCCCTTCCGCAGCGTCGGGGCGGGAGAGGCGACGCGCATCATGACCGGCGCGCCGATTCCGGAGGGCGCCGACGGAGTGATCCGGATCGAGGAC
>DATAIN010000481.1:0-5037 GCA_036262635.1 Gemmatimonadaceae bacterium
AAGGACGCGGCCATGGTCGCCGCGATCCGCGATTACGAGGGGCTCGCGATCGTCTACGCCTCCACGCGCCGCACCGTCGAGCGAGTCGCCGGAGTGCTCGAGAAGGCGCGCATTCCGTCGGTGGCGTACCACGCGGGGCTCGACGACAAGCATCGGCACGACGTGCAGGACGCGTTCATGCGCGAGGAGGTGCGCGCGATCGTCGCGACGAACGCGTTCGGGATGGGGATCGACAAGCCGAACGTGCGGCTCGTCGTCCATCACGCCATGCCGGGAACGCTCGAGGCCTACTACCAGGAGGCGGGGCGTGCCGGCCGCGACGGGCTCCCGTCGGACTGCGTGCTGCTGCACAGCTTTCCGGATCGCTTCACGCACGAGTTCTTCATCAAGGGCGCCTACCCGGAGCGCGAGGTCGTCGCGCGCGTGTACGAGGCGGTGACCCGCGACGCGGATCGCGCCGGAAAGCTCGACGACCTCGACACGGAGCGCCTCGCGCTGCGCGCGGGGAAGAAGACCTCGGCGCGCGAGGTGGAATCCGTGCTGCGCGTGCTCGTGCAGGCGGGCGCGGTGCTTCGTGAGACCGAGTCGTCGAGCCGCGTCTTCGCGCGACTGCTCGCGCGTCCCGACCGGATCAAGCGCGAGCTCGGTGCCGAGAACGGTCTCGAGCTCGCGCTCCTTCGCGCGCTCTGGAAGGCGGGGGGCGGGGATCGCGTCTACGATGGGGTGACGCTCGATCTGGAGACGCTGCCTCCGGGCCTCGGGGGCGCGCCCGGCGCGCTCCCGCTGCTCGAGTCGTTGCAGCGCCGCCAGTTCCTGACCTTCGAGCGCGACGGCGGTGGCGCGCGCCTCGCGCGACCCGGTGCGCCCCTCTCGTCGATTCCCATCGACTGGGAGACCCTCGACCGCCGGCGGCGTGGGGATCTGGCGAAGCTCGACGCCATGCAGCAGTACGCATACACGCGCGGTTGCCGTCGCGGGTTCGTGCTTCGATATTTCGGCGATCCGGCGGCGCGCCCGAGCTGCGGAGCGTGCGACAACTGCCTGGGCACGCACGTGCCGGCAACGGAACAGGCGCCCACCCGAACGCGCAAGCGTGAGGCGCCGCGCGAGTCGCGGCGACAGCGGGGGCGGGTGGTCGGCACCGACGACGTTCTGGTTCGCTTCGATCAGTCGAACGACGCGCCGGCGCTCGATCCAGAGGCGAGCGAGATGCTCGCACGCCTCAAGGCGCTGCGAACGTCGATCGCGCGCGAGGACAAGGTGCCGCCGTACGTCGTCTTTCCCGACCGCACGCTCGCCGAGCTGGCGGTGCGGCGGCCGCGGACCGAGCACGCGATGGCAGAGGTGCGGGGCGTCGGACCCGCGAAGCTGGAGAAGTACGGCGAGCGCTTCCTCGCCGTGCTGCGTGACGAGTCCACCGAAGCCGCCTGACGAGGTCACTTGGACGATTCGCTGTACTTCACCGAGCAGCATCTGGCCGTGCGGGACATGGTGCGCGAGTTCGCGCGCAACGAGGTCCTCCCGGTCGCGCGCGAGCTCGACGCCGAGGGAAAGTTTCCCTGGGAGAACGTCAAGCGGATGGGTGAGCTCGGGCTGCTCGGCGTTCCGTGGCCGGAGGAGCTCGGCGGAGCGGGGCTCGACCTGATCAGCTACATGATCGCGATCCACGAGATGGCGAAGGTCGACGCCTCGCACGCCATCACCATCTCGGCGCACACGACGCTCGGCACCTCGCCGATCGTGAACTTCGGATCGCCCGAGCAGAAGCGTCGCTTCGTCCCGCTGCTGGCCAGCGGCAAGGTGCTCGGCGGCTTCGGCCTCACCGAGCCTAACGCGGGGAGCGACGCCGGCGGGACGCGGACCGCCGCGCGCCGGAAGGGAGCCGCCTACGTCCTCAACGGCAGCAAGATCTTCATCACCCACGGCGGCGTCGGTGAGATCTTCGTCGTCACCGCGGTGACTGACCCTTCGAAGGGGACCAAGGGAATCAGCTCCTTCATCCTGACCAAGGAGACCTGCGATCTCCCGATCGCGACGAAGCTCGGCGTGGGCCACGACTCCTCACTGGTCGCGATGCCCGGTTTCCGCTCCGGGAAGAAGGAGGACAAGCTCGGCTGGCGGGCCTCGGACACCCGCGAGCTGATCTTCGAGGACGTGGAGGTCCCCGCCGAGAACCTCCTCGGCGAGGAGGGGATGGGGTTCGTGAACTTCATGCGCACCCTCGACTCGGGGCGCGTCGGCATCGCGGCGCTCTCGCTCGGCATCGCGGAGGGTGCGTACGAGGAGGCGGTGCGGTACTCGAGCATGCGCAAGCAGTTCGGCCAGCGCATCGCCGACTTCCAGGGGATCGCCTTCCAGCTCGCCGACATGGCGACCGAGATCGAGGCAGGGAAGCACCTCACGTACCACGCCGCCTGGCTGGCGATGAACGGAAAGCCGTTCGCGAAGCAGGCCGCGCAGGCGAAGCTGTATTGCTCCGAGCTCGCCATGCGAAACACGATCAAGGCCATCCAGGTTCATGGCGGCTACGGCTACACGAAGGAATACCCCGTCGAGCGCATGATGCGCGATGCCAAGATCTGCGAGATCGGCGAGGGGACCTCCGAAATCCAGCGCATGGTCATCGCCCGTCACATTCTCAAGGAGCTCGCGGATTGAGCGCGTCTCTGATCGCCAAGAAGCTGCGTCTTCCGCTCGGCTTCATCCTCGCCGGTCTCTACCTCTGGCTCGCCCCGCGGTACGTCACCCGGCAGTCCCTGCTCATCGGCGCCGTGGTCGCGCTGGCCGGGCTGTTCGTGCGGGCGTGGGCATCGGGCCACATCATGAAGAACGACCGGCTCGCGACGAGCGGCCCCTATGCCTTCACCCGGAACCCGCTCTACTTCGGGAGCTTCCTGATCTCCGTCGGCTTCGCGATCGCGGCGCACTGGGTGCTCGTCATCCTCGTCGCCGCGTTCTTCCTGCTCATCTACGCCCCGACGATGGCTCGCGAGAAGGCGAACATTCGCGGCCGCTTCCCGGACGCCTATGCGCAGTACGAGCGCAACGTCCCTGCCTTCTTCCCGCGCCCGCTCCCGTGGGGCGGAGAGGGGATGCCCGCCGAGGGGGTCGGATTCAGCTTCCCGCTCTACATGAAGCACGGCGAATGGAAGGCGGCGCTCGGGTATGTCGCCGCGATCGGATACCTCACGTACTGGGTGATCCGCCGCGGGTAGCGGGCGAGGAGGGCTGATGTGCCGCGTTGCGTCGTCAGCCCTTAATCGTTAGCTATCAACCGTTTGGCATTCCGACTTTCCCGCTCGCGCCGCTCGCTGCGACTCGGCGTGCGACGCGGGCCAATGGGCGTGGCGCCGTGGCCGAGGCATGATCGGTTCGCGCTGCCCGCCGCTTCTCGACGACGCGCTCTGGTGACTCGCTCACCCCTCGATCGCACTTCCACCGCGCCATACCCAGGACGCCCGCACTCGCGCGCGCCCTGGGCGGTCCGGACGTGCACGATCCCGCGCCGCACCGAGGAGACTCCGGTTGCGACCGCGTCCCGCATCGCCGGGGCGCTGGACGTCCACCCAACAATTCCCTTCCGTCACCCGAACCTCGCCGAGTCGCCGGGGTTCCGCGGTCCGACGGACCCAGATGAAACGCGAAATTCTCATCAACGGCCACGCGCGCGAAACGCGGGTGGCGATCATCGAGGACGACCAGCTCGTTGAACTGCTCGTCGACCGCCCGGAGAACCGGCGCATGGTCGGCGACATCTATCTCGGACGCGTCGAGGCGGTAAAGCCCGGTCTTCAGGCCGCGTTCGTGGACATCGGCACCGAGAAGGCTGCCTTTCTCCACGGCTCCGACCTCGTGTATCCGGAGGCAGAGGCCCCGGACGACGCCGACGAATCCGAGGACGACGAGGAGGACGAGACCGCGCAGCGCCGCCGGAATGGCCGCGGCGACGAGCGTCCCGATCAGGCGATCGAGGAGCTGCTCAAGAAGGGTCAGGACATCATCGTCCAGGTCTCCAAGGAGCCCATCTCGACGAAGGGCCCCCGCGTCACCGCGCAGGTCTCGCTCGCCGGCCGCTTCCTGGTCTACATGCCCTTCGCCTCGCGCGTCGGCGTGAGCCGCAAGATCGGCGACCGCGAGGAGCGGAAGCGTCTCCGCGAGCAGGTGCAGGCGATCCTCCCCCCGAACAGCGGCGGCGTCATCGTCCGCACCGTCAGCGAGGACGTCACCCAGGAGACCTTCCAGCGCGAGCTGAACACCCTGATCAGCCAGTGGAAGCGGATCAAGAAGAAGACGAACTTCACCCGCGCCCCCACGGTCCTCCACCGCGAGACGAGCCTCACGCGCGGAATCATCCGCGACGTCTTCAGCGCGAAGGTCGACTCGCTGACGGTGGACTCGAAGCAGCTCTACAACGAGATCACGGAGTATCTGAAGGGCGTCGGCCCTGAGCTCCTCGAACGGGTGAAGCTGTACGAGGAGCCGATCCCGATCTTCGACAAGTTCGACATCGAGACGGAGATCCGCGACCTGTTCAAGCGTCGCTGCGATCTGCCGAGCGGCGGCTACCTGATCATCGAGCCGACCGAGGCGCTCGTGTCGATCGACGTGAACTCGGGTCGCTATACGGGAAAGAAGGATCCCGAGAAGACGATCCTGAAGACCAACGTCGAGGCGGCGCGCGAGGTGGCGCGCCAGCTCCGGCTGCGCGACGTGGGCGGGATCATCGTCTGCGACTTCATCGACATGGAGTCGAAGCAGAACCGGGACAAGGTTCTGCAGGAGCTGCGCACCCATCTCGGTCGCGACCGCGCCCGGACGAAGGCGTTCGCGGTGAGCGATCTCGGACTGATCGAGATGACACGCCAGCGCGTGCGGCAGAGCCACCTGCAGAGCATGACCGAGGCGTGCCCGACCTGCGCGGGGAGCGGCCGCGTCTTCACCCCGGAAGTCGTCGCCCGGCGCCTGGAGCGGGCGCTCAAGCGCGCGGGGCATGAGCACCGGGAGCGCCAGCTCACCGTGCGGCTCCATCCCGAGGTC
>DATAIN010000482.1:0-4377 GCA_036262635.1 Gemmatimonadaceae bacterium
GTCACCTCCGCTGGAAATCGGGCGACTCGAGCAGCGCACGCGTCGAGTCGTCAATTGCCGCGCGCTTCGTGATGAGCGCGATGAAGTTCACGCGGTCGGCCACCGCTCCCGCGCTCAGCCACTCGCTGCTGCGCTCCGGCCATCCATCGGGTGTCTGCCGACCGTAGATCGGCTGTCCGAGCTGTGCAACCGCGTGCGCCGCGCGAGGCGTGCTGTCCGCGGGGATGCCGGTCGCGCGCAGCGCGCTGGCCACCAGCTCGAGCGGCGACTTGATCTTCGCCCGATACGCATCGCGCGCGAAGAACTCGGGACTCGTCACGATCGCTCGCGTCACCTCGCGCAGGTTGCCGTCCGTGCGCTGGTAGACGGCGGCGGCGCGCGCGACGAGCGCGGGCGGCGGATCGTCGCTGACGAAGCGGCGCGCGAGCGTGGTCGCCACCATGCGCGCGGTGGACGGGTGCCGCGCCAGGATGTCGAGCACCCGCTCGCCGTCCGACTCCCCGCCTCCCGCCGGGATCCGCACGCCGAGCACGATCTTCTCCCCCGCGTCGTGGAGCGCCGGCCGGAACACGAAGCCACCGCCCTCGCGCGGCGCCGCGATCGACCAGCCGGTGAGCGCCCGCGCGACCTCGATGACGTCGTGCTGCGTATAGCCGCCGTCCACGCCTAACGTGTGGAGCTCGAGCAGCTCGCGCGCGTAGTTCTCGTTCAGCCCGCGCGGGGCCCGCGGGCCGGCTGGGCGTCGCAACATGGGGCGGCGGGCGAGCGTCGGATGGAGCGAGTCCGCGGCGCTCTGCCAGTTGTCGAGGTAGAACAGCATCGCCGGGCTGTGGGCGACCGCGCCGAGCAGGTCGCGGAACTTCCCGAGCACGTGCGGCCGGATCGCGTCCTCCTCGTAGCGGCCGAGGTAGAGCCGCACCGGCCCCTTGCCGGCGAAGACGCTGAAGTGATTGGCCCACAGATCGACGAGCACTTCCTGGAGCTGCCGCTCGCTGCCGACGGCGCGCGCGAGGCGCGCGCTCTGCACGGCGCGACCGACGTCGTTGTAGCGCATTCGCAGCGCGCGCCGCATGGCGCTGTCACCCGGAGCCGCCCCTCGCGCCGCGTCGACGTCGCGCAGCAGCGCGGCGGGGTCGCTTCGCAGCAGGGGGAACATCTCGCTCACACGCTCGCCCTGCGGATCGCGTACGCGCCCGGGGTGCAGCTGCTCGTCGATCCAGCGGTCCACGCCGCGCGCGCGCACGCGCTCGATCTCCCCGGGCCGCGCGCCGAACGCGAGCCGGTCGAGGACGTGACGCGCCTGCTCGACGTCGCCGATCTCGCGCGCGGCGACGCTCGCCGCCGGGGCGATCGCCGCTTCGCGGCGCACGGGCGCGGCGCATCCGGCGGCCAGGAGCGGGACGATGGCGCAGCGAGACGCGAGTCGCACGAGCGGTGAGACGCCGCCTGGAGAAGGACCGTTAAGGGGCGCGCTCGACGGCGACTGGCCTCCGTCTTGCCCGCCTCGGTCTTCCCGATTCTTCTCAACCATGCGAACGATCATGACCCATCGGTGCATCCGCGCGACGAGCACCCTCGCCGCGCTCGCAGCCGTCCTCGGTCTCGCCGCGTGCGAGGTCGTCAGCAACGACAAGGCGAAGCGCGACACGAGCACGGTCAGCACCTCCGCGACGACCGCGCCCATCGACTCCGGCGCTCCCGGCGGGGTGCCGGCCGCCCCCTCCGATTCGCTCGCGAACACGGTCGCGCGCGACAGCGGGACGGTGACGCTCGCCCCCGAGCAGCCGGTGCGTGGAGGAGTGCTCTTCGCGCTCGCCGAAGGGCTGGCCGCGGACATCCCGCGCTGCAGCTGGAAGGGCGCGCCGCTGCCGTGCTACCGCGTCGCGCGCGGGGTGCTCGCGATCATCCCCCTCCCCGCCGACGAACCCGCGGGAACCTTCACTCTCACCTTCGACCGCCCGGCCGGCCGCATCACCCGGCAGATCGCGGTCGTCGATCACGATTTCGGGCGCGAGCTGGTCTTCCTCGATTCGGCGCACTACGCGCTGGTCCGCCGCGGTGCCGACGTCGCGCGCGACGCGCGCGCCCTGCGCGGGGTGCTGTCGGGCGAGTCCGACAAACGTTTCTGGCGCGGGAGCTGGGGCGCGCCGGTGAAGGGAGCGCGCGGCGGCGGGTATGGCGCGGAACGCTTCTACTACCGGGCCGCCGACTCGTCGCGCGCCATCCGCCTCGGTCCGGAGCTGAAGACCCGTGGCACCTTCGGGCTCGACACCGTCGCGAGTGGCGGCGACGTCCCCTCCTGGCGGCACGCCGGTGTCGATCTCGCGGCGAGCAAGGGGTCGAGCATCGTCGCGCCGGCGGCGGGACTGGTCGCGGACGTCGGCGACTACATCCTCACCGGCCGGACGGTGATCCTCGATCACGGACAGGGGGTGCATTCGGCCTACTTCCATCTCGACACCGTGCTGGTACGGCGCGGTGATCAGGTGGCGGCGGGGAAGCGCATCGGCCGCGTCGGCGCGACCGGGCTCGCGACGGGACCACACCTGCACTACGGCATCTACCTCCATGGCAAGGATGTCGACCCGGCCGCCTGGGTCGCGATGCCCCCCTTCGCCCGTGACGAAGCTGCCGCTGGGAAGTCTGACAATCAGTAGGAACCGCTCGTTGTAGGGTGACCGCCCACGAACGAAGTTTTCGCTCGCGGGTAGGTCACGGTACAGGGGTGGAGGTGTGCGGTTCGGCGGTGCAGATCGCTTGCGCCACTGGACCGCCTGCCATATGGTCCTTGTTCTGGCCGCGCCTCCCCCCGGAAACGCGGGCGCGCCTTCCTGCCGAGGTGTCCCATTCGCATCGATGACCTGACACGGCTGCCGCTGCGCAGCACGTTCATCGAGGCCGCGACGGCCGCGATGGAGACGGCGCGCGCTGAAGGGCGCGCCGTGTCGCTCATCGTCATGGACGTCGACCACTTCAAGCTGGTCAACGACACCTACGGCCACCTCCAGGGCGACGACGTGCTCGTCGCCGTCGCGGAGCTGATCCGGAAGAACCTCCGTGCGTCCGACGTCGCCGCGCGCTACGCGGGGGACGAGTTCGTCGCGCTTCTTCCCGACACTCCCGCCGAGGCGGCACGCGAGGTCGCCGACCGCATCTGCGCCGGGATCCGCGGCCACACGTTCTTCCTGCGCGATCGCTCGGGAAGCGTCGCCGTCACCTCGTCGATGGGCGTCGCGTCGTTCCCCGAGCACGCGGCCGACTACGACACCCTCTTCGCCGCGGCCGACCGCGCGCTCTACCAGGTGAAGCGCCAGGGGCGCGACGGCGTGGCCATCGCGTCCACCACCGACGAGACGCCGACGCACCTGCCGCTCAGCATCGAGCGCTTCGTCGGACGCGTGGACGAGCTGCGCGGGATGGTGAAGCTCCTCGAGGCAGCGACCGAGGGACATCCGAAGGTCGTCGCGGTCAGTGGTGAGGCGGGGGTCGGCAAGACGACGCTGATCAAGCAGCTCGAGCCGGAAGTGCGGCTGCGCGCCGGCTCGCTCGTCACCGGGCGCGCGCACGAGGCCGACGTCCAGGCGCCGTACGCGCCGTGGGCCGAGGTCATCGCCGCGATCCGCCGGCTCGACATCGTGCCGAAGCATCCCTGGCGCGAGCTGCCGCGGCTCGTCCCCGCGTTAGGCGACGACGTGCCCTTCGAGGAGTCGAACGTCGGGTCGAAGTACATGCTGCTCGAGGAAATCGCGGAGTACGTCCGCCTGGCCGCGCGCGAGCGCACCCTCGTCATCGTTCTCGACGACATGCAGTGGGCCGACTCGGCGTCCTGGGACACGCTCGAGTATCTCGTCCCGCAGCTCGAGAGCGAGCGGCTGCTCATCTGCCTGACGATCCGCGCCGAGGAGACCTACGGCGAGACCCTCGAGCGCCGCCGCCGGCTGTCGCGCAACGAGCTGTTCGGGGAGCTCACGCTCTCGCGCCTCACGCGCGAGGAGCTGAAGCAGTGGGTGGAGGCCGCGTTCCATCGCCAGGACGTCGGCCGCGAGCTGCTCTCCTTCCTCTACCGGCACACCGAGGGCAACCCGCTCTTCGTCGTGCAGGTGCTGCGCACCCTCGTCGACGAAGGCGCGGTCTGGTACACCGGCGAGCGCTGGGAATGGCGGCCGGTGTCGGAGCTGCGCCTGCCGGTCGGCGTCAGCGATCTGATCTCGCGTCGTCTCTCGCGCCTCACCGCCGAAGCGCAGACCATCCTCACCACCGCCGCGGTGATCGGGCGCGAGTTCGACATCGACCTCGCGATCGAAGCCGGCGCCGGCACCGAGGAAGAGCTGCTCGACGCGGTGGACGAGGGGATCCGCGCCTCCGTGCTGCAGGCGA
>DATAIN010000483.1:0-1581 GCA_036262635.1 Gemmatimonadaceae bacterium
GCGGCTGGAGCTGCTGCTCGAGCAGGAGGCGGCCGATGCGCCGCTGCGGCCGGGGCGCACGGACGCGGTGCGGGTGATGAGCCTGCACAAGGCGAAGGGACTCGAGGCGACGGTGGTGGTGCTCGCCGCGCCGCACGAGCGGGACGGCTTCGATCCCACCGTCTACGTGCGGCGCGACGAGCGCGGCGCGACGGGAGCGATGGTGATCGAGGGCGAGGACTTCGTGATCGCCCAGCCGCCGCGCTGGGGCGAGATGGTCGTGGACGAGACGCAGTTCGCGTCGGCAGAGCACGACCGGCTGATGTACGTGGCGACGACGCGACCGATGTGCGAGCTGGTCGTGGCGCGCTGCGAGAAGACGACGAAGGTGCGGGGCACCGAGCATCTCGGCTGGGCGTGGAAGCCGCTCGCCGAGACGCTGGCGAAGGTGGGGAAGGAGCTCAACCTCACCGTCACCGAAGCGCCGGGGCGCGAGGAGGTCGCGAAGAGCGCCGCGGAGCTGCGCGACGCGACGCAGGCCGCGATCGATCACGTTCGTGGCGCCGCGGTGCCGACGCTCCGCGTCGCCACGGTCACGGAATCGGTGAAGGAGCAGCGCGAGGAGGCGCGGCAGTACGACCTGCCGAAGGCGGCCGGTCCCGGCGCGGCGTGGGGACGCGCGGTCCATCGTGCCCTCGAGGCAGCGGGTCGCGGACGCAGCGGCGACTCGCTGGACGTCTTCCTCGGCGCCGTCGCGCGGGAGGAAGGGCTCGACGCGGATCGCAGCGCCGCGTTGAAGGCGCTGGTGAGCGAGGTGACGGCGCTGGAGCAGTGGAAGAAGCTCGTGTCGAATCAGCCCGCATTCGAGCTGACGATCATGCGCCGAATAAAGGACGGGGACACCGAGCTCCTCACCGAGGGCGTGATCGACGCGGCGTCGCTGGGTTCCGAAGGATGGACCGTTCTCGACTGGAAGACCGACAGCATCGCCGACGCCGAGTGGTCGAAGCGAGTGACTCAGTACGAGCGCCAGGTCGGCACATACGGCGAGATGCTCACCGCGCTGACCGGTGCGGGCGCAAAGGGCGAGGTCGTGCGGACGCGGCTCGCGGAGAAGTGAGATGACCACGTCCCGCACCACCCAGAAGGTCCAGCGCTGGATCGACCTCCTCACGACTCTCCTCTCCCACAACTTCCCCCTCACCTTCCTCGAGCTCGCGCGCGGCGTCCCGCAGTACCTCTCCGACGGCAGCGTCGACGCCGCCGAGCCGAGTCCGACACTCAAGCGCATGTTCGAGCGCGACAAGCTCGAGCTGTGCAACATGGGCGTGCCGATCGAGACGATCGGCGAGGAAGGGGAGGAGGACATCAGGTACCGTCTGCGTCCCGGCGATTTCTACCTCCCGTATCTCGCGGTCGCCACGCAGCGGGGGATCGCCAAACCGCGGAAGGTCGATCGCCACGGCTATCGGTCCCTCGCCGAGCTCACCTTCGACGCCGACGAGCTCGCGGCGGTGGCGGAGGGGGCGGCGCGGGCGCGGCAGCTCGGCGACCCGATCCTCCGCGCCGACGTGGACAGCGCGGTGCGCAAGCTCGCGGTGG
>DATAIN010000484.1:0-3844 GCA_036262635.1 Gemmatimonadaceae bacterium
GGCGCGCCGACGCCGGTCGCGCCGCCGGTGGTGAGCGCGGAGAGCGGTCCCTCCGGCGCCGAGACGCGCCCCGCGCTCGCGACGCTCGAGATCATGAACGAGGGTCCGCTCAAGGGAAAGCGATTCGAGATTCGCGTTCCCCTCACCCACGTCGGACGCGGCGCGCACAACGACATCGTGCTCGGCGACGACAGCGTCTCCGACTCGCACGCGAAGCTGCAGAAACGAGAAGCGGGCTGGTACGTAGTGGACATGGGCTCGACGAACGGCACCTTCGTCGGCGGTCAGCGAATCAGCGGGGAGGCGGCGCTCGCCGGCAGCTCCTCGGTGCGCTTCGGGAAGATCCGGGCGACGTTCACGCCCGCGTCGGAAGCGAAGGAGGGATCGGGGAGCACGCGAGTGCTTTCCGGGCTGAACGCCGAGCAGGTGCGGAAGCTGTCGCGCGAGGCGGCACCGGCCGAGCCAGTGGAGACGGCGAAAAGCGGTGTGCCGGCGTGGGTATGGATTCTCGTCCTGGTGCTCGTCGCGGCGGGCGCGTTCTTCATCCTCAAGGTGCGCTAGTGGAGCTCGCCGTCGCGGCACGTTCCGACGTCGGAATGATCAGGGCGGGGAACGAGGACAACTTCTTCGCCCACGCCGACGCGACGGGGGGAATCTTCGTCGTCGCCGACGGGATGGGTGGTCACGCGGCGGGCGAAGTGGCCTCCGAGATGGCGGTGCAGATTCTTCGCGAGCAGCTCTCGACGCTGCGCGAGCTGTACGACCGCAGCGCGGCCGAGCGCGTGATGAACTCCCTCCGCGGCGCCAACCTCGCCATCTACAACCGCACCGTCACCGAGACCGACAAGCAGGGGATGGGAACGACGGCGTCCGTGCTGATCATCGCGGGACGCCGCTATCTCATCGGCCAGGTCGGGGACTCGCGCGTCTATCTGCTGCGCGACGGCATGCTGAAGCAGCTGACGAAGGATCACTCCTACGTCCAGGAACAGGTCGACGCGGGGTTCCTCACACCGGAGCAGGCACGCTACCACCCGTACAGCAACGTGATCACGCGCTGCGTGGGGGCCAGCGACGACGTCGAGCCGGACACCTTCGCCGGCGAGGCGCGTGCGGGGGACATCTTCCTCGTGGCGAGCGACGGACTGACGGGGATGGTCGACGATCGCCGGCTCCAGCAGCTGCTGCTCTCGCGCGCCGACGTCCCGCGCATCGTCGACTCGCTGATCGCGGAGGCGAACGGGCGCGGTGGGCTCGACAACATCACCGCGATCGTCGTCCAGGTGAAGAGCGTCGACGCCGACCCGCAGACCGAAGCGCGCACGGTCGAAGCGCCCGCCTATCGCCCGCGTGCCTGACGAGACGGTCGGCAGCCTGGCCGAGCTCTATCTCGGCAACATCCTCTACGCCATCGAGCTGGCCGCGCTCTCGCTCGAGGGACAAGGGAAGCCGGGCGACGCGGCGTTCTATCGAGGGATCGCGCGGAAGCTGGCCGAGGCCCATGGGAGAGGAAAGGCGGGGAAGGGAGGGTGAGGCGGGCGTAACGGCGGCACTGCTGGGGGTCTGCGCGACGAGCCGGTATTGGCTTTCGTAATCACAGAGAACTGCGGGCGAGGACCACGGAGCACACTGAGGGCTCCTCGGCCGGGAGAGCGCCTCGCACAACGAGCATTGTGGCTGTGTGGTTTGGGGCAAGCGGTGCAAGTTCCTCGCGCCATGAGCCCGGACGCACACAGGGGGCACGCCGGGTGAGAAGATCTCCCCAGGCGTGCCCCCATCAGTTTCGGCCCTGGTGCACGGCGCCCGATCACCTCACGGCGCCCTCCGTGCCCCCCGTGGTCCTCGCTTGCCGTTCTCTGTGATTACCTAAGCCGAAAGGTCCCGGCGCAGACCCCCAGCGGTTCCGCAGTTCTCCCCGCCGCCGTTCAACCCGCCAGCAGTCCCCTCTCCTCCCTCAACCTGCTTCGCACGTCTCCCGCATCCATCTCCGCGAGTCTCGACACTGCGTGCTTCGGGATCTCGACGTGCTCCGCGACGAAGACGCGCAGCCAGCGCGCGGAGGCGTAGAGCTGCTGGCTGAGCGCTGGGAGATGGATCGCGCCCTCGAGCCCCGCCGACGTCAGGCGGACGACGGTGCCGTTGCGGCGCACGACGGGGATGTCGAGGCCGAGCATCTGCGTCTTCTCAGGGTAGTCGAGGAGGACCGCGCCCGCGGGGACGCGGAGCTCGGCGGCGAGGCGGTTCTCGACCGCCACGACGAGCGCGCGCTCGGTCGCGATCCATTCGCCAGCGCCCGGCGCGAGCTCGGCGGCGGGGCACTGAAGCGCGCGCTTGTGGAGACGGCGCGCGACGAGCGCGTCGAGCAGGAGAGACGGCGCGCGACGGCGGAGCTCCGATAGCAGTCCCTCATCCCCGAAGGTCGCGAGCTCCTCCGGGCGCAGCGCGCCGCGCTCGATGGCGTCGGACACGACGCGCTTGTACAGCGCGGTGGCGCTGCGCACCGTGTGATGCCAGTACACGTTGCGGTACATCTGGTACTTCGCGAAGAGCAGCGACTCGAGCGCGGACAGGGCCTTCTCCGCGATGCCGATGGTCAGCGTCCTCGTGTCCGGGTCGCGCACGACGGCGAGCGCGTTGAGCAGCCGGTCGACGTCGATCTCGCCGTACGGGACGCCGCACATGAAGGCGTCGCGGCGCAGGTAGTCGAGCTTGTCGAGATCGAGCGATCCGGAGATGAGCCCCTGCAGTGGGCTCAGGCTCGTCCCCCGCACGAGCGCGATGATCCGCTCGGGCGCACCGTCGCCGAGCGCCGAGCGGAGGATCTCGGCGAGCGGACCGCTCGTGATGAGCGGACGCGCGACCTCCTCGTGATGCGGTGCGCCGATCTCCTCGAGCGCGTGGGAGAACGGATAGTGGCCGACGTCGTGGAGCAGCGCAGCGACCCTGACGATGGCGACCTCGCGCCGATCCACCTCGCGCAGGTTGTCACGCTCGGCGAGCATGTCGAGCGCGAGACGGGCGAGATGGTATGCGCCGAGGGCGTGCTCGAAGCGGGTATGCGTCGCGCCCGGATAGACGAGGTGCGCGAGCCCGAGCTGCCGTACGTAGCGCAGCCGCTGGAATGGCGCCGAATCCACGAGCTGTCTCGCCGTGTCGTCGAGCCGGACGTTCTTCCAGAGCGGGTCGCGGACGATCGTCGATTTCATGAGCAGGAAAGCTAGCCCCTCCCCGGACGGGGGAAAGCGCGATTCCCCGCAGGGTAATCCGGCTGACCCGGCGCGGGCCTCGATCGTCCTGTCTGGAGCAGTCAGTCCATTCGACGAGGAGGAGCGGTGCAGATCTGGATCGCCGCGGCACTGATGGCGCTGCAGGCAGCCGAGCCGGCAGGCGTGCCCGCGCCCCCACCGGCGCGGCATTACGTGGTCGACGAGGCGGGATTGCTGGAAGGCGCGAGCGTCCGGCTGATCGATTCGATCGGCGTCTGGCGCGACCGCGCCGGGATGCCGCTTTACGTGCTGACCATGAAGTCGGTCGCGGCGCACGACAGCAGCGACGTGACCTTCGAGGCGTACTCCCGGAGAGTCTTCGACGCCTGGCGGAAAGTCCGCCCGCATGCCGACCGCGCGGCGATGCTGATCGTGTCCGAGGAGGACAAGCAGGCGCGCATCGAGACAGGCGAAGGGTGGGGACGCGAGCACGACCCCGCGATCCAGCTGATCATGGAGGACGCGATCGAGCCCGCGATGGCCCGCGGCTCCCTGGCGCAGGGGATCGTCGCGGCATCGTACGAGCTCACCTGGGCGCTGAAGCCGCCCGTGGTCGCGAACTGGGAGCGTGACGCGCT
>DATAIN010000485.1:0-3374 GCA_036262635.1 Gemmatimonadaceae bacterium
GGCGCGGCGCTCTTCATCAACTCGTGGTGGCCGGTGCTGCTGCTGCCCCTGCTCGTCCTGCTCGTGGATCGCGCCGTGATCGCCCGGGAGGAGCGCTATCTCATCGGCGCATTCCCCGAGGAGTACGGGGCGTACCGCGCGCGGGTCCGTCGCTGGTTGTAGGGCGCTCGCGGGGAGGTGACGGTTCCCGCCGCGCCCCGACTATGTTTGGGTATGCAACCGCCGCCGGCTGCGCCGGAGTCAACCGCTCGAATGGACCGACCATGTCGCCTGATCTGACCCACGCCCTTCCGCTGCTCCAGCGCGACGTCGCGGCCACGCTCGGGGACTCGTACCGCGGGCTCATCGACGACATCGCGGCCGACGTGCGCGAGCTTGGCGGGACGGGCGGCTCGGAGAAGCTGGTCAACGACGTCCAGCAGTACTTCCACGACACGCTCGGTGACTCGACGTGGCCCGCGTGCCCGCGCCACGGCAAGCATCCCCTCTGGTATCGCGACGGCGCGTGGTGGTGCGTCGAGGACGGGGTGGCGGTCGCCAGGCTGGGCGAGCTCGCGAAGCAGCGGCAGGCGCGCTGACCGGTCAATGCGGCCGGTGGTGAGCCGGCGCACAAGGGAGTGGGCTCGTCCGGGCGGTGAATCCGCCGTGAAGCTCGTGGCATGCTTCGCGCATTGGGTGACTCCGGACCCTACCGCGAGTGCACATGCGTACCGTCACGCTCGTCGCCGCATCGGCGGTCATCGCCGCGACCGGCTGCCATCAGCAACTGCAAGTCGTCAGTCCATCGCTCGCCCCGCAGCCGACGCGCATCGCCATGCCCGCCGACACCGCGTTCGTGCGCCGCATCTGCTTCGCGCCGGACAGCGTCCTCGCGGGAACACGCCCCTGCTACGAGCGCACGCAGCAGTCGCACCTGCGAATCTTCTGAGCGGTCGCTGGGGACTGCTGCTGTCGTAGAAGCATTTACACAGAGAAAGAAGCCTTACCCAAGGAGAAAACAGCGTCGACCAAGGAGCTCTTTGCCGAAGCAACGGCTCCTTTGGTAACGCTGTTTTCTCCTCTGTTGAGGCAGTTTTCTCTGTGTTCCAAATACCAAGCCAAAGTCCTGCCTAACGCGTGAAGAGCCGCGGGTCGTGCAGCGTGCCGGTCCACGGTCGGAGCCAGACGGTCCCGTTCCAGGCGTGCGCGAGGTAGCGGTTCACGGCGTCCATCTCCTCGGGCGCGTACTGGCTGCGATGACAGGCGAACTCCTCGCGCCCGGCCACGAGATCGCGCTCCTCGAAGGGGACGCGCACGGTGAGGAGCGCTTCCGCCATCCCGTTCACGGTGGGCTGCGCCGGAGGCGCGGTGCGGAGCCGCTCGGCGGGGAGTGAGGCGTAGAGCAGATCGACGTTCGCGTAGCGCGCGTCGCCCTGCACGATCTGCGTCGCGACGTCGCCCACCAGCCGGTGGTCGGGATGTCCGGTGCCGCCCTCGGGGCCGAAGGTGATGATCGCGGCCGGCTGCACCGAGTCGATGATCGCCGCGAGCCGCGTCCGCAGCTTGCCGAGCACCTCGAAGGACGCGAGCCCGCCGTCGGGAAGCCCGATGATGTGGAGCTGTCGCACGCCCAGGCGGTTGGCGGCGCATGTCGCCTCCTTCGTGCGCGCCGCGGCCAGCTCGGGGCCCGCCGGAATCTTCGCGAAGTCACGCACTCCCTGCGACCCGTCGGTCGCGATCACGAGGTGCGTCTCGCGTCCCTCGCGCGCGAGCCGCGAGAGCAGGGGACCGATGACGCGCTCGTCGTCGGGGTGCGCGAAGACGGCGAGAATGGGGCGCTCGGCCTGCGAGCGTGCCGGAAGGGGCGCGCACGCGGCAAGGGCCGCGGCGGCGACGACTGCGGCGGGTGAGAAGTTGCGCATGCGGTAGACTGCACCGCCGATCGCGCCGGCGCGAGGTCCGGTGCGCCTCTCACGCCACGCGCCCTGGGGGCGCATTATCAGGGCGCTCGACGCTTGCCCAGGGACTTCTCCCGCGAGGTCACATGAATCACCGCATGACACGGGTGCCGCGCCTGCGCGCGATCCCGACGCTGGTCGCATTGGTGCTTCTCGCCCTCCCGTCGAAGGCGTTGCCGGCGCAGGCCGACGTCACCTGCGTCCCCGTCGCCGAGCGCGCGGGGCGCGAGCTCGGCTGCTTCATCACGGCGCGTGAGGAGCTGGGGCGTCTCGCGGCCAGCCCCGCGCTGTACTGGCATCTCGACACCTTCCCCTCGCGCGAGGCTGCGCTCGCGGCGCGGGACGCGGCGCGCCTTGCGGCGCAGCACGCGCGCGCGACGGTGGTGGAGTCGCTCGGCAAGGTGTGGCTGTTCACCATCGCGCCAGCGGAGTGGCGGTCGCGCGGCGGTGCGCGCGTCAGCCGCATCGGCCCCTTGCCGCTCTTCGCGGCCGACTCCTTCGCAGCGGTCTACATGGAGGGCGTCTTCGCGCCGGGAATGCGAACGGCGGCGCACCGGCATCCTGGGGTCGAGGCGTGGTTCACTCTCGAGGGCTCGATGTGCCTCGAGACGCCGGCCGGGAAGCTCGAGCAGCACGCCGGCGACGCGGGGGTCTTCGTGGCCGGCGGCGTGCCGATGCAGCTCACCGGCACGGGCAACGCACCGCGGCGATCGGTGGTGCTCATCCTCCAGGACGCGACGCAGCCGCGATCGACGCCGGCCCACGACTGGACGCCGCGCGGGCTTTGCGCTTCGCCTGCCGGCTCCTGACGGAGATCGAGCTGGTGCCGCAACGATGATCGCGCCTAACGGGCACGAGGCCGATCGGCGCATGGGCCGTCGGTCCACTCGTCGTTCGGCCGCGTGCAGCGTTCGGTGCGCTTCGCCGCGCCGGTGGATGCGTCGATCGTCCACAGCTCGCGGATGAAGGTCTGGATGCCGAGGCCGCCGTCCGGGTTGGGCGCGATTTCGACCAGCTCCGTCTCCGCCTCGATCGACCGCGAGTCCGGCGACCAGCCGAGGAAGCGCACGAGGTAGCCCGGGCTCGCATGGACACCGCGCTCCTCGACGTGGCCGAGCGGGGTGAGCTCGGCGACGGTGACCACCGGGCCGCCGGAGGTATCGAGAATGCGCCAGCGGTAGTCGGGAAGTGCCACCCTCTCCCACAGCAGGAGGCGCTGCTCGTCCGGGCTCGGCGCCAGCCGCCGGTCCTCGACGACGCCGTGCGACGTCCACACCGTCCGCGCGCCCCGCATCACCCGCTTGCCGACGACTTCCTCCTGCGCGTAGGGAATCGGGAGAAAGAACGAGCCGGTCGACTCGACCATCCCGACGTACGCCGTGCGATGCACGTGCACGCGCTCGACGAGCGCGAGGTGTGGGGAGAGCTGCGTCGTGC
>DATAIN010000486.1:0-3169 GCA_036262635.1 Gemmatimonadaceae bacterium
AGTTCCTCGGAATGGCGGTCTCGCCCGATGACTGCTCGCTCGCGTTGCGCGGGATGCAGACCCTCGGCGTCCGGCTGCGGGCGCTGCAGGACTCGACGCTCGAGGTCGCGCGCTGGCTCGCCGGCCGCCTCGAGATAGAGCGGGTGCTCCACCCGGCGCTTCCCTCGTGTCCCGGCCATGAGATCTGGCAGCGCGACTTCACCGGGTCGACGAGCGTCTTCTCGATCGTCTTCGAGCCGCGCTATACCCCGGAGCAGATCCTCGGCTTCGTCGACGCGCTCGAGCTCTTCGAGATCGGCTACAGCTGGGGCGGAGTGACCAGCCTCGCGGTGCCCCACTTCCGCCCGCATCGCGACACGCCGAGCGTTCGGCGCGACTCGCTCGTCCGCCTGAACATCGGTCTCGAGTCGACCGCGGACCTCATCGCCGATCTCGAGCAGGCGCTCTCCCTGCTCGGCTGACGCGGACTGCTGCGACGCCATGGAAACATCGAAGTGCACGCGACGTACGGAGCCTTCATCCGCACATCACCAGGAGGTCGCATGAAGACGCTCGCCATCGCGCTCGCGCTCTCGACGCTGGCCCTCGCGCCGGCTCTGCCGAAGCCGGTGAACTACTCGGGCTCGTGGACGCTCGACAAGGCGCAGAGCAAGGGACTGCCGAACTACTACCAGCGCGTGCGCAGCCACCGGCTCCTCGTCGCGCAGCAGGGACTGAGGCTCGACGTCGCCGTCTCGGTGGACATCGGCAACGCCGCGCCCGACACCATGCGCTTCGTCTACATGATGGACGGCCGCGAGACGCGAACGCAGACGCCCATCCGCGGTCCCGGCGGACTCACCAACGTTCCGACCGTTCTGCACGCGAAGGTGAATCCCGACCGGCAGATCCAGGTCACCATCGCGCGCGACATCGGGAACGGCGAGCGCACCTTCCACGCGGTGACCGTCGAGGACTGGAAGCTGAGCGCGGACGGGAAGACGCTCACCATCCATCGCAAGGACGACACGCCACGAGGAGCGATGGAGGCCGACCTGGTCTTCGTGCGGAGCGCGAGTTGAGCCGCTACGTCCTGAAGCAGAAGCTCTTCTCCTTCGGCGACGACTTCCGCATCCGCGACGAACAGGGGAAGGAGGTCTTCTTCGTCGACGGGAAGGCGTTCAGCATCGGGAGCAAGCTCTCGTTCCAGGACCTCGCGGGGAACGAGCTCGCCTTCATCAAGCAGAAGATCCTGAACTGGAGCCCGACGTTCGAGATCTGGCGCGACGGCGCGCTCGCCGCCGTGGTGAAGAAGAAGCTGTTCGCGCTCTTCCACCACCGCTTCTCGGTGGACGTCCCCGGCCCCGACGACCTCGAGGCGGAAGGGGACTTCCTCGACCACGAGTACTCCTTCCGCCGCGGTGGGCGGACGGTCGCCACGGTCTCGAAGAAGTGGTTCGCGTTAGGCGACACCTACGGCGTCGACGTCGCCGACGGCGAGGACGACATCCTCATCCTCGCCAGCGCCGTCGTGATCGACCAGGCCTGCCACCCGGACGACGGGAAGCGGCACTGAACGGCAGGGGCCAGGGGCCGGGGGCCAGGGGCCAGGCGTGAGGGACTGCGGCGTGTGCAGTTCCTGGAACCTGGCCCCTGGCCCCTGCACCTCACGGAAACGGCCGCGGCCGCGGGTTGGGCCAGGGCCAGGGCTCGCGCGAGCTGCTGCCGGCGAGGCCGCGCACGGCGGCTTCGCGCACCGCCGGATCGGGCGAGTCGAGGAGCTGGCTGAGCGTTTCCTCCGAGCGCTCGCCGGACTTCATCAGGGCGCGGATCAGCGCCTTGGTGATGCGCGGGTTCTTCTCGCGCTTCATCGCGTCGCGGATCGCGGGGAGCGCGCTCGTGTCGCCGATCTGGCCGAGCGCCCATGCCGCCTTCAGGCGGACGCTCTCGTCCTCGTCGGCGAGGAGCTTGACCAGCCCCGCCGGGGCGTGGCCATCGTCGTCCTGGATCTGGCCGATCGCCCACGCCGCGGTCCCGCGGACGCGCGCGCTCCTGTCGCTTCCCGCGATCGCGCCGAGCGCATCGACGCTCGAGCGATCCTCGATCTGGGCGAGCGCCCACACGGCCGTCTCGCGCACCGTGTCGGAGTCGTCGCGCCGCGCCGCGGTGAGCAGCGCCGCGCTTCCCTTCGAGTCCTCGATGTTGCCTAACGCCCAGGCGGCCATCTCGCGTACGCGGACGTCCTTGTCGCCGGCCACCGCGCTGCTCAGCGCGTCCACGCCCTCGCGGGCCTCGAGGTTGCCGAGCCCCCACGCCGCCGCGCGACGCACGGCTGGCGACTGATCCTCGCGGACGACGCGCGCCAGCACCGCCGCCGCGCTGACGGAGTCCATCTGGCCCACCGCGATGGTCGCCGCGGCGCGGACCTTCTCGTCGCGGTCGCGCAGCACCGCGGTGAGCGGAGCGAGCGCGCGTCCGTTCTCGATCCGGCCGAGCGCCCACGCGGCGTTCGCGCGCACCCCGGCACTGGTGTCGCGGAGCGCCTGCACGAGCGGCGTCACCGCGCTGTCGCTCTCGAGCAGCCCGAGCCCGAGCGCCGCGACCTGGCGAAGCTGCACGCTCTGATCGCGCAGCCGCGTGAGGAGGCCGTTCACCACCGCCGGGTCGTGCTCCTCGTGACCGAGGATGCGGACCGCCACCTCGCGCACGCACGCGTCGTCGGAGGAGAGCGACTCGAGCAGGCGCTGCACGTCCGCCGCCGAGTAGTGCGTCTCGCCGCGGCCGCGGCGCGGCATGTCGTCGTCATCGTCCTCGTCCGGCGTCGCCATCACGTCGGGGAGCGGCGACGAGGGCGCGTCGGCCCAGCCGCCCCAGTAGCCGTTGCTCAGCGTGCGCGCGGCGAGGGAGCAGATGATCGGCGGTGCGCCTCGCGCCGCCGCGAGCAGCGCACCGACGTCGATCATCGAGCGCGTGTCGCGGCGAACCACGGCGGGCGGAGCGTCCGGCGCGGCCATGATGTGACTCTCCTCGATCGACGGCCACGGCGTTCCGCCGTCCGCGGTCACCATCATCGCCATCGCGATCAATCCGAACGTGCGTTGCATGGACGATCCTCTCAGTTTGGCCGCGGTGCAGCGCACCGCGTGGTGAAAATTCAGCATCTCATCAGAAAGAAAAGGCGCCGCGTCGG
>DATAIN010000487.1:0-5056 GCA_036262635.1 Gemmatimonadaceae bacterium
AGGTCCACCATCAGGTTGCCGAAGGTCTTGCCGAGGCGGATCATTGCGCCCGTCGTGATCGTGTTCAGCACGAGCTTCGTCGCCGTCCCGGCCTTCATCCGCGTCGAGCCGGTGACGACCTCGGGCCCGGTGATCGGCACGATCGCGACGTCGGCGAGGTCGAGCACCTCGCGCGGCGGCGGGGTGCAGGCGACGATCCCGACCCGCGCGCCGCGTTCCTTCGCGCGGCGCATCGCGCCGCGCACGTACGGCGTTCCCCCCGATGCGGCGATGCCGACGAAGAAATCCGTCGCACCGATCTCCAGCGCGTCCACGTCGCGCGCGCCGCCTTCCGGACTGTCCTCGGCGCCTTCCTGCGCGCGAAGCAGCGCGTCGTAGCCGCCGGCGATCAGTCCGCGCACCATCTCGAAGGGGACGCCGAACGTCGGCGGACACTCCGACGCGTCGAGCACGCCGAGCCGCCCGGACGTGCCCGCGCCGGCGTAGACGAGGCGACCGCCGCGACGGAAGCAATCCTCGGCGATCGTCACCGCTTGGGCGATGCGGTCCTTCTGCGTCGCGACCGCGTCGGCGACGGTGCGGTCCTCCGCGTTGATCAGCTCGACGATCTCGAGTGGCGAGGCGAGATCGATGTCCGCCGAGCGTGGGTTGCGATGTTCGGTGATCCGCGGATCGAGCACGACGGGCGGGAAGAGGGCGAAGGACGACGCGACGGCGGCTCGGCTGTCGGCGTTCCGAGGCGGCGGCTAAGTTACCGATCGCGACTGCTCACCGGCAAGTTACACGAAGGAGGACTCGACGTGCGACGACTCAGACTCCCTGCTCTGCTCATCATCGGGCTCGCCTGCGGTTCCGCACCCGCCGCGGCGCAGGTGATCAGCGTTCCGAAGGGTGGCCTCACGCGCGACCCCGCGCTCTTCGTCAGCGGAGGGATCGGCCTGCTCGCGGTGCAGGGTGTCTTCGACGGCACGACGCAGACCGGTTGGGACTTCTCGCAGGCGCTGGAGTACCACGCGGCGCTCGAGTTCGGGATGGCGCGCGGCAGCGCGATCGGCGTGTCGCTCGGCTATGCGCGGGTGCCGCTCTCGTATCAGCGACTCGTGAACACGCCGGGAGGAGGACAGGGCGTGCTGGCGACCGATGCGCACGTCAGCGCCTGGACGCTCGGCGGCGAGTTCACGCTCGGCCCGGGGAGCCCCGGGTTCCATCAGGTCATCGTCGTGAACGCCGGGGTGATCGCGTTCCAGAACTTCCACGGTGACGGCGGTGTCGGCGAGCTGCCACCGAAGCGCGACATCGACCCGCGCATCGGGATCGGCTACGGATTCGGCTACGGGCTGAAGTCGCGCGGCGAGGTGTACCTCGTGCAGGAGTACGGCGTCGCGCTCCACCAGAGCGAAGGTCTGAGCGGGAGCGACCGTCGACAGTATCAACAGCAGACCACGCGACTCGGCTTCCGCATCGGACTCGGCAGCCGCTGATCTCCACGCTTCACCTCGACATCATGCGCCACGCACGTTTCGCCGTCGTTCTCATCGCGCTCGCCGCTTGTCACCCGAAGCCGGCGGTCCGTCCGCTCGATCCCGCGGGGCCGGCGATCCCGGCGCGCGTCACGCCGAGCTTTCCGGCCGAGTGGCCGTTCCGCGCCGGCGCGACCGCGCCCTTCGCCGAGCACGGGATGGTGTCGTCGAACGAGCGGACGGCGAGCGAAGCGGGTGTGGAGATCCTGCGCCAGGGTGGGAACGCGGTGGATGCGGCGGTCGCGGTGGGGTTCGCGCTCGCGGTGACGTATCCGGAAGCGGGCAACATCGGCGGCGGCGGCTACATGGTGATCCGGATGGCCGACGGTCGCACCGCGGCGCTCGACTATCGCGAGGTCGCGCCGCTCGCGGCGACGCGCAACATGTATCTCGACTCCGCCGGAAAGCTCACCGACAAGAGCCTCGTCGGGCATCTCGCGTCCGGCGTGCCTGGAGCGCCGGCCGGTCTCGTCGCGGCGCAGAAGCGCTACGGCGCGCTGTCGCTGCGCGCGGTGATGGCGCCGGCGATCCGGCTCGCCGAGCAGGGATTCGTCGTCGACAGCGCGCTCGGCGGCTCCCTCTCGCGGGACGCGGGACTCATCGGGCGGTTCGCGGGAGGAGCGCTCTTCATCCCCGGCGGATCTCCGTTGCGACCGGGCGCCACGCTTCGCCAGCCCGATCTCGCGCGCACGCTCCGCGCGATCGCCGACCAGGGCGCCGACGGCTTCTATCGCGGTCCGGTCGCGGACTCGCTCGTCGCCGAGATGAAGCGCGGCGGCGGGATCATCACCCTCGAGGACCTGCGCCGCTACGCGCCGGTGTGGCGCGACGCAGTGCGCTCGACGTATCGCGGCTACACGCTGTTCACCATGCCGCCCTCGTCGTCGGGTGGCGTGACGGTGACGGAGACGCTCAACCTGATGGAGACCGTGCCCACGGTCCCGGCATTCGGGAGCGCGGAGTACGCGCATCTGCTCGGCTCCGCGTACCAGCGCGCGTTCATCGATCGCAACGAGAAGCTCGCCGATCCGGCCTTCGCGAGCGTTCCCGTCGCCAAGCTGACGAGCAAGGAGTACGCGCGCGCATTGGCGGCGACCATCGGCGATCATCGGGCGACGCCGACCGCGGTCATCGAGGCGAAGGCGCGGACGATCCGCGAAGGGAGCCAGACGACGCACTACTCGGTGGTGGACGGGGCCGGCAACGCGGTCGCGACGACGACGACCATCAACGGATTGTTCGGGAGCGGCGTCTGGGTGCGCGGCGCGGGATTCTTCCTCAACAACGAGATGGACGACTTCGCCGCGCAGCCCGGGATGCCGAACCAGTTCGGGCTCGTGCAGGGCGAGGCGAACGCGATCCAGCCGGGGAAGCGCATGCTCAGCGCGATGTCACCGACGATCGTGCTCGATCCGAGCGGCGACCTGCTGCTCGTCGTCGGCGCGCGCGGCGGACCGCGGATCATCACGGCGACGTCGCAGATCATCCTCGACGTGATCGACCACCGGATGTCGCTCGCCGACGCGATGAGCGCGCCGCGCATCCATCACCAGGCACTCCCGGACTCGCTGCGCTACGAGCGGCGCGGTCTTCGCCAATCGACGATCGATTCACTGACCGCGATGGGCTACGCGGTGGGCCCGGTTGGCTCGGTCGCGCAGGCGCACGCGGTGATGCGCGTGAAGGGCGGCTGGCAGGGGTTCGTCGATCCGCGCGGCTCGGGGGCGGCGGTGGGGTACTGAACGGCGCTCGGCTATCAGCCATTAGCCGTTAGCGTTGAGCGACGGCGCTCGACTGCGTCGAGGGGGAACGACGACGGCGGCCGGAGGGTGATTCCCCCGGCCGCCGTCTCTTGACGCTAACGGCTAATGGCTAACGGCCGTTACTGCACCCGGATCTGCGCGGGCGAGCTCGTCGTGACCGTCATCGCGCCGCCGTTCGTCAGGCAGCCTTCGTAGTTCGCCGTGGCGGCGGCGGCGGCGGTACCGGCGGCCGCACCGGCGGCGGCACCGATCACCGTGCCCTTGGTGTTCTTGCCGATCACCTGACCGGCGATCGCGCCGAGCACCGCGCCCGTGGCGACCTTCTGCACATCCTTGCCCTTCGACTGGTTGCGCACGCGCTCGATGGCGCTCGTCGCGACCGTGCCGTCGATCGGATAGGACTTGCCGTTGATGACGACCGACTGCACGCGGAAGGTCATCTGGATCGGATCGTTCGCGTTCTCGCTGCGCTTGAGGGAGACGACCTCGAGGCGAACCTGCGAGCCGGCGGGAATCGTGACGCCACCCGCGCTGACGGCGTTGCTCACCGTGCCCGTGAAGGTGTCACCGACCTTGTTCGTGTTCGTGCAGACGCGCGAGTTCGATGTGATGCTGAGGCTCGTGCCGGTCGGCAGCGTGCCGACGGCGCCGCCGCCGCCCGTCGTGCCGGTGGTGACGCGGTTGCCGCTGCTCGTCGTCGAGGGCGTCGTGCCGGTGCTGCTGCGCGTCGTCGTCGTCGAGCGCGAGCCGCTGCTCGTCGTGGTGCTGCGCGGCGCGGTGCTGCCGCTCGCGCTGCCGGTGCGCGTCGTGCTCGTGCCGCTCGGCACGTCGTTCAGCTGCGGCTGCGCCGCGCTGTCACGGTTGGCGAGCGCCAGGTCGCGGTTGAGCGCCGTATCGACGGCGAGGGTATCGCGATTGTTGTCCTTCGTCGTGCACGCGCCGGCGACGATCGCCAGCCCGAGCATCGGGATGAAGGAACGGATATACTTCGTGGTCATCGGGCGTGTCCTCGGTAAACGTGGAGCCTGCGTGAAAAGCACTCCATCGGCTGCGTCTGTAGGTTGGGTGCGACCCCTCTGTAAGCGCAAGCCATGTGCCATGAATGAAGGTACTTAAGCGCCTGTTTCCCTACTACAAGCCCTATCGCGGAACGCTCGCGGCAGGGCTCTTTCTCGTCGTCGCATCCGCGGCGCTGACGAGCGTCGTGCCGCGCCTGCTCGGCGATGCGCTGGAGTCGATGCGCAGCGGCGCGCCGATCGGTCGCACGTGGCAGCTCGCGGGGTGGATGGTCGGACTGGCGCTCGTCGGGGGCGCGGCGCGCTACGGGATGCGAGAGCTGATGAACGGGGTCAGCCGCTGGATCGAGTACGACCTGCGCAACGACCTCTACCGCCACCTCGAGCGGCTGGACGCGGGCTTCTACGCGCGCATGCGCACCGGCGAGCTGATGGCGCGCCTGACCAACGATCTGAGCGCGGTTCGGCAGGCCGCCGGGCCGGCGATCATGTACCTCGTCAACACGATCGTCGGCGGCGCCTTCGCGCTCTACTTCATGCTGCGCATCGATCATCGGCTGACGGCGCTCGCCCTGCTCCCGATGGTGGTCCTCCCCTTTCTGACCCTGTACCTCGGAAAAAAGATCCACGACCGCTTCGAGGAGGTGCAGTCGCATTTCGGGAAGGTGACGACTCTCACACAGGAGAACCTTTCCGGCGTGCGGGTCGTGCGCGCGTACCGCCAGGAGGGGGCGGAAATCGGCCGCTTCCGCGCACT
>DATAIN010000488.1:0-1725 GCA_036262635.1 Gemmatimonadaceae bacterium
CAAGACGCCCGACCAAAGGAGCACCGCGACCTCGATCGCCTCGAAGAGTTGGTTCCCGAAGCCGGTGTCGGAGCCGCCGCTTCGGAACGGGTCGCCGCCGTAGATCGCGATCCGCACGAACCAGACGAGCAGGGAGAGCGCGAGCGGCACCGCCGCGAAGCCGAGGAGCTGCCGCGCGCGCCCGAAGGTCACGTCCGAGCCGGCGGCACGCGCGCCGGCGTACACGAGGAAGCCGAGCAGGAAGTAGCCGACGAGCCCGTAGAGGCCGCCGGAGATGAACGCGACGACGGCGAGGGTCAGCCCGTCGAGCTCGAAGTCGTCGAGAGCATGCGAGAACGCGTTCGTCCCGATCACGCCGGCGATCCCTGCCAGGAAGACGATCGCGAGCAGCGGCTCGCTGCGCGAGTGGTCGTCGTCCTCGCGGAGCGCCGCGAACACCTCGGCCGGCCTCCGCAGGACGAGCAGCGTCCGCTCCCACCACACCCGCTCCACGGGACTTAGGCGGCGGCCTTGGCCCTTGCTCTGGGCGCGGCCTTCGGCTTGGCCGGCAGCACCTCGCGGAGGAAGCGGCCCGTGAAGCTTTCCGGCACCGCTGCGATCTGTTCGGGCGTCCCGGTCGCGATCACCTCGCCCCCGGCCTCGCCGCCTTCGGGGCCGAGGTCGACGATCCAGTCCGCCTGCTTGATCACGTCGAGGTTGTGTTCGATCACGAGCACGGTGTTGCCGCTGTCGACCAACCGCTGGAGCACCTCGAGCAGCTTCTCGATGTCGGCGAAGTGCAGTCCCGTCGTCGGCTCGTCGAGGATGTACAGCGTGCGGCCAGTCGCGATCTTGCTCAGCTCGGACGCGAGCTTGACGCGTTGCGCCTCGCCGCCCGAGAGCGTCGTCGCGGGCTGGCCGAGCTTGATGTAGTCGAGCCCGACGTCGTGCAGCGTCTGGAGTCGCCGGCGGAGCTTCGGGATCTTCGAGAAGAACTGGAGCGCGTCCTCGACCGACATGTCGAGCACGTCGGCGATCGACTTGCCCTTGAAGCGCACCTCCAGGGTCTCGCGGTTGTACCGAGCGCCCTTGCAGGTCTCGCACGGCACGTACACGTCGGGCAGGAAGTGCATCTCGATCTTGATCTGCCCGTCGCCCTTGCACGTCTCGCAGCGGCCGCCGCGCACGTTGAACGAGAAGCGTCCCGGCTTGTAGCCGCGCACCTTCGACTCGGGCGTGAGCGAGTAGAGCTCGCGGATGTGGTCGAACAGCTTCGTGTAGGTCGCGGGGTTCGAGCGCGGCGTCCGGCCGATCGGCGACTGGTCGATGTCGATCACCTTGTCGAACGCCTCGATTCCCTCGACGCCCGCGTGGTCGCCGGGCTTCGTCCGCATCCGGTGCAGCCGGTTCGCGAGCGTCTTGTGCACGATCTCGTTCACGAGCGTCGACTTGCCCGACCCCGAGACGCCGGTGACCGTGACGAACTTGCCCACCGGGAACTCGACGTCGATCCCCTTCAGGTTGTGCTGGCTCGCGCCGAGCACGCGGAACGAGCCCACGTCGTCCGTGCGCCGCTCCGGGATCGCGATCTGTCGCTTGCGCGAGAGGAACTGACCGGTGACGGACGCCTTGTTCTTCTCGACGGTGGCCGCGGTGCCCTCGGCGACGACCTGGCCGCCGTGCTCACCCGCGCCCGGGCCCATGTCGACCAACCAGTCGGCGCTGCGCATCATCTGCTCGTCGTGC
>DATAIN010000489.1:0-2077 GCA_036262635.1 Gemmatimonadaceae bacterium
CCTCGATCGCCGCCTACGACGGCCAGATCGGCCAGATCGCCTACTCGGCCTCCAAGGGCGGCGTGGTCGGCCTGACGCTGCCCGCCGCGCGCGATCTCGCCTCTGCGCGCATCCGCGTGTGCACGATCGCGCCGGGCTTGTTCGACACGCCGCTGCTGGCGGGCCTGCCCGAGGACGCGCGCGCCGCGCTGGGCGCGCAGGTCCCGCACCCCGCGCGGCTCGGCCTGCCCGACGAGTACGCGTCGCTGGCGGCGCACATCGTCGCCAACCCGATGCTCAACGGCGAGGTCGTCCGCCTGGACGGCGCGCTGCGCATGCCGCCGCGCTAGGTCCGCGGCCACATCCGGCGGCGCCTGCCAACATCTCAGTCGCGACGACTGAGATCGTGCTTGCGACCCGCCGCGATCGGCGCTACCCTTCTGCATACGAAAGGTAAGTGCCTACAGAAGGCGAAGCTTCTCTCATGACCTCACTGCTCCTCGTACCCCTCGACGACACCGTCGTCTTCCCCACGATGGACGTGACGCTGCCCGTGGACGTGGGCGACGAGACCCGCGTCCTGCTCGTCCCGCGCCACGAGGGCGAGTTCGCGAAGGTCGGCGCCATCGCCGAGGTCACCGATCTGGTGCGCCTCCCCGGCGGCGGGCGCGCCGTGTCCCTCTCCGGCGTCGCCCGCGGCGTCGCCGGCGCCGCCCACACCGACTCCAGCGGCCGCCTGCGCGTGGAGGTCGCCGAGCACCCCGACGACATCCCGGTCGACGGCCGCACCCGCGTCACCGAGCGCGAGTACCGCGCCGTGGTCGAGGAGATCCTCGAGCTGCGCGGCGCCGACGAGCGCGTCGGCGCGTTCCTGCGCGCGATCGTCGAGCCCGGCGCCCTGGCCGACACGATCGGCTACGCGCCCGACGTCTCCTTCTCCCAGAAGGTCGAGGTCCTCGAGACCCTCGACGTGACCGAGCGGCTCGAGCTGGCCGTCAGGATCCAGCGCGAGCGGCTCACCGAGCTGCAGCTGCGCAAGAAGATCCGCGAGGACGTCCAGTCCGGCGCGGAGGCGCAGCAGCGCGAGTACTTCCTGCGCAAGCAGATGGAGTCGATCCAGCGCGAGCTGGGCGAGGACTCCGGCTCGGTCGCGGAGGAGTACCGCAAGAAGATCGCCGAGTCCGGCATGCCGGACGACGTGCGCGAGCAGGCCACCAAGGAGCTCGGCCGGCTCGAGCGCATGGGCGAGCAGTCCGGCGAGGCCTCGATGATCCGGTCCTACCTGGACTGGCTGATCGCCGTGCCGTGGGGCGAGCGCTCCGACGAGAAGCTCGATCCGGTCGCGGCGCGCGAGGTGCTCGACGCCGACCACGCCGGCCTCGAGGACGTCAAGGACCGCATCACGGAGTACCTGGCGGTGCGCAAGCTGCGGCAGGACCGCGGGATCGACGGTAACGTCGGCCGGACGTCCGAGCTTGCGAGGACGGGAGGCCGAAACGCCAATACCGGCGCGATCCTCACCCTGATCGGCCCGCCCGGCACCGGCAAGACCTCGATCGGCGAGTCGATCGCCCGCGCGACCGGGCGCGAGTTCGTCCGGATGTCGCTCGGCGGCGTCCGCGACGAGGCCGAGATCCGCGGCCACCGGCGCACGTACATCGGCGCGCTCCCGGGCCGCCTCGTGCGCGCGCTGCGCGACGCGGGGACGATGAACCCGGTGATCATGCTCGACGAGGTCGACAAGGTCGGCGCCGACTGGCGCGGCGACCCCAGCGCGGCGCTGCTCGAGGTGCTCGACCCGGCGCAGAACCACGCGTTCCGCGACCACTACCTGGATGTCGAGCTCGACCTCTCGCAGGTGCTGTTCATCGCGACCGCCAACGTCGCGGAGACGATCCCCGGCCCGCTGCTGGACCGCATGGAGGTCATCCGCTTCGACGGCTACACGGTCGCGGAGAAGGTCGCGATCGCCCGTGGCTACCTGTGGCCGCGCCAGCGCGAGCGCAACGGCCTGCGCGAGGACGAGGTGACGGTCTCCGACGAGACGCTGCGCCTGGTCGTCGACGAGTACACCCGCGAGGCCGGCGTGCGCAACCTC
>DATAIN010000490.1:0-2512 GCA_036262635.1 Gemmatimonadaceae bacterium
GGTCGAGTTCTCGAAGAAGTACCACGTCCCCGCCTTCCCCCTCCCCACGGGGGTGCAGACCGAGAACGAGCTCCTCACCCGCCTGGCGGAGGAGGGGGCCAAGGCGCGCTACGGCGACCCCCTCCCCGCCCACGTCCAGGAACGGCTCGAGTACGAGCTCGGCGTCATCACCAAGACGGGGTACGCCGGCTACTTCCTCATCGTCTCCGACTTCATCAAGGCGGCGCGCGACCGCGGAATCCCGGTCGGCCCGGGGCGCGGCTCGGCGGCGGGCTCGCTCGTCGCCTACGCGCTCCGCATCACCGACGTCTGCCCGCTCAAGTTCGACCTCCTCTTCGAGCGCTTCCTGAACCCGGAGCGCGTGTCGATGCCGGACATCGACGTCGACTTCTGCTTCGAGCGGCGTGGTGAGGTGATCGACTACGTCAGGCAGAAGTACGGCAAGGAGTCCGTCGGCCAGATCGTCACCTTCGGGACGATGAAGTCGCGCGCGGCCATCAAGGACGTCGGCCGCACGCTCGGCTTCACCCCGCAGGAGACCGACGCGCTCGCGAAGCTGATCCCCAACCAGCCGAACTTCTCGCTCACCGTCGCCGACGCGATCGAGCAGATCCCCGACGTCGCGAAGCTCTACAAGACCGACGAGCGCTATCATCAGCTCCTCGACTACGCCAAGGCCCTCGAGGGTCTGTCGCGCCACACCGGTGTCCACGCCGCCGGCGTCGTCATCGCGCCCGGACCGCTCGACGACTACGTCCCGGTCTGCACGCAGTCCTCCAAGGGCGCCGGCGCCGGTGACGACGAGAGCGTGGTCGTGACGCAGTACGACATGAATGCGCTCGAGAAGGCCGGGATGCTCAAGATGGACTTCCTCGGCCTCACGACGCTGACGGTGCTCACCGACGCGCTGGCGTCGATCGAGCGCCGCACCGGGAAGAAGATCGATCTCGATTCCCTCCCGCTCGACGACGACGCGACCTACAAGATCCTCCGCGCCGGCCGCACCGCGGGCGTCTTCCAGTTCGAGTCGCAGCTCGCCACCGACGTGCTCCGCCGCATGCGGTGCGACCGCTTCGACGATCTCGTGGCGTCGAACGCGCTGCTCCGCCCCGGTCCGCTCGACACGGGGATGCACCTCGTCTACATCAACCGCAAGCGCGGCGAGGAGCCGGTCCGCTACGCGCTCCCCGAGCTCGAGCCGATCCTCGAGCCGACGTATGGCGTCATCACCTATCAGGAGCAGGTGATGCGCATCGCGCAGGTGCTCGCCGGCGTCTCGCTCGCCGAAGCCGACGTCCTCCGCAAGGCGGTCGGCAAGAAGGACGCGGAGCTGATCCGGCAGGAGCTCGGCAAGTTCGTCGAGAAGTCGATCGCGCGCGGCCACGATCCGAAGATCGTCGAGGAGCTGGCGAGTCAGATCGAGACCTTCGGGCGCTACGGCTTCAACAAGTCGCACTCGGTCGCCTACTCGGTCATCGCGTATCACACCGCGTGGCTCAAGGCGCACTACCCGGCCGACTTCATGGCCGCGCTCCTCTCGAGCTGCATCGGCGACACCGACAGCGTCGTGAAGTACATCAACGAGGCGCGCGAGCTCGGGCTGGAGGTCCTCCCGCCCGACGTCAACGAGAGCGGCTACAAGTTCACCGTCATCGGCGACAGGGAGGTGCGCTTCGGACTCGGCGCGATCCGCAACGTCGGCCGGTCGGCGATCGATTCGATCCTCGCCGCGCGCCGCGACAAGCCGATCACCTCGCTCCACGATCTCTGCGAGCGCGTCGATCTCCGCGTCTGCAACAAGCGCGTCTTCGAGGCGCTCATCGGCGCGGGCGCGCTCGACTCGCTGGGCGGCCACCGCGCGCAGTACGCGAGGGCGCTGGACGACGCGATCTCCGAGGCCGCGCTGAAGCAGGACGAGCTCGCGAGCGGGCAGGTGTCGCTCTTCGGCGACCCCGCGGCGAACGGCGGCACCAGCTCGCGCGGCACCAACGCGACCCTCCCCGTCGCCTCACCCTGGGCGGAGTCCGAGCGGCTGCAGCGGGAGAAGGAGATCCTCGGCTTCTACATCTCCGGCCACCCGCTCGAGCCGTATCGCACCGAGTGCGAGCTGTTCGCCACCCACCAGGTGGCGCAGCTCGGGAACTGGGTCCCCGAGGCGATGACCCTCGGCGTCGTGATCACCGCCGTGAAGCGGCAGATCTCCAAGAAGTCCGGCGCCGAGTTCGCGCGGTTGACAGTGGAGGATTTTTCGGGATCTTCCGAAGTGCTCGTCTTCCCCGAGGCCTGGGCGAACCTCTCGCACCAGATCCGGGTCGACGTGCCGGTGTTGCTCAAGGGTGGTTATTCGAAGCGCGACCAGGGCGGCGAAAGCCCGACGTTCATCGTCGAGACGGTGACGCCGCTCGCCGCGGTTCAGCATAGCGGGCAGGTCGCGATCGCGATCCAGCTCGCGCTCGGCGCGAAGATCGCGCCCGAGATCATGGAAGACGTGCGCTCCGTCGTCGAGGCGCAC
>DATAIN010000491.1:0-1649 GCA_036262635.1 Gemmatimonadaceae bacterium
GCCGCATCCGGTCGGGTCTCCTTTTTGCTCGCGCGTCGGCACCGCGGCAATGCGCTCGGTGCGAATCGCGCCCGCGTTCACGCCAAGTTCATGGCGCGTCGCGAGATCGCTCAGGCGATTGAAACCTGAGTCTGCGAAGTACACCACGCCGCGCGGCCCGAGCGTCACGCAGAGACACCGAACCCCGACCCCGAGCGCCGTCGCGGCGAGGGCCAGCGGATCGGGCGCCATCATCGACAACTCGTCCTCGTTCACCTGGATGATGTCGAAGGATCGACACCATTCCGCAACATTTGTGAGGGGACGCAGCTCGCGCAGCCCGTCGTCGCGCATGGCGAGCGTGATCGAGTGCAGGTCGCAGTAGAGCGGGCCGCGAAAGTTCTGCCGGATGAGCTGCGCGATCTCGAGATCGATCTCGAAGCCGCTGATCAGGTTCACGTACAACGCATCGAGCCCATCGAGCAGCGGTCGCAGCGCGGACCAGCTCCACGGCGGAAAGCCGCCGCTGAGATACTCGCTCCGCCGCTCGTCGCTGTAGTAGCGCAGCTCGACGCGATTGTTCTGGTAGGGCACCTCGTAGAGCGCCGCGTCGGGCGCGATGCGGCGCAGCGTGCCGAGAAACTCGCGCGCCCGCGTGGCGAGATCACTCCCCACCTTCATCACCGGGACGATCTCCCAGTCCGCGGGGAGCGCGGCGTCGAGCGCGCTCAGCGCGTAGGTCACGCCGCCCCATTCCTCGACGGGCGCGCTTCGCAGGTCACGCCCGTGGATGACGTCCCAGACGAACGTGCCGATGACGCCGACCCGCTTGCGGGTCACGCGTGCGCGAGATGCTGTTGCCGGAAGGTCGCGACCGCGCCCACCACGCCCGCCGCCCCGCCGAGCTCACCGGGGACGATGCGGCACGCGTCGTACGCCGGCTTGAAGGCACGCCGCCGCGCCTCGGCGCGCAGCGGCTCGAAGAGCGCATCACCCGCCTGCGTCACTCCCCCCGCGATCACGACGACGTCGGGATTGAAGGTGTTGAGCAGGTTCGCGATCCCCGCGCCGAGGAAGGCCGCGGTCTCCTTCACCACGTCGAGCGCGACGTCGTCGCCCGCGCGCGCGGCCTCGTACACCGTCTGCGCGGTGATCCGCTCGAGATGACCGCCGACCATCCGGTTGAGCGCCGACTCGCCGTTTCCCGTCAGCCGCTCCCGGGCCCGCGCGGCGATGTTGGGGCCGGAGGCATATGCCTCGAGGCAGCCGTAGTTGCCACACTTGCAGCGGCGCCCGTGCATGTCGATCGTCGTGTGGCCGATCTCTCCCGCGACGTCGGACGCGCCATGCCAGATCTTCCCATCGACGACGAGGCCGCCACCGATCCCGGTGCCGATCGTCATGCCGACGACCGCGCGCCCACCGCGCGCCGCGCCGATCCACGCCTCGCCGAGCGTCGCGCAGTTCGCGTCGTTGTCGAGCGTCGTCTCGAGCCCGACGCCGTCCCAGATGCGGTCGCGCAGGGGGAAGTCCTTCCAGCCGAGGTTGGGCGCGATGATCACGATCCCGCGCTCGCGATCGAGCGGACCGGGCGCGCCGACGCCGACGCCGACGAACTGCTCGCGCGACGCGCCGGTCTCCGCCATCGTCACCGTTATGACGTCCTGCAC
>DATAIN010000492.1:0-1856 GCA_036262635.1 Gemmatimonadaceae bacterium
GTAAGCTGGAAGCTGTAGGCCGAGAGCTGGAAGCCTCCTGCTTCCAGCCTCGTGCTTCCAGCCATACGTCGCATGGCACTCGGACCGGCATCGATGACACATCTCGCCCCGCACCACGCTCTCATTCCCTGTGGCGGCAAGGGGACGCGCATGCTCTCGCTCACCGGGGGCGCTCCGAAGGAGCTCGTTCCGGTGGCGGGAGTGCCGGTGGTCGAGCGCGTGGCGCGCGAGTGCGCGGCGAGCGGGATCACCGAGCTGCTCGTCGTGATCGCGCCGGGGAAGGAGGAGATCGAGCGCCGCCTCGCGCCGCTCGCCGGACGGCGCGGGATGCCGCAGCGGATCGAGTTCGTGGTGCAGCGTGAGGCGCGCGGACTGATGGACGCGATCCGGCTCGGCCGCGAGTTCGCGAACGAAGGCTCGATCGCCGTCGCGCTTCCGGACAATCTCTTCCTCAGCGAGATCCCCGCGCTGCGCCAGGTGATCGACGTCGCCGTCGCGACGGGAAAGAGCGCGGTCTCGATCGTGGGGATCAGCGCCGACGAGGCGAAGGCGAAGGGCGCGACCGCGATCTACGGGGGCGAGCCGCACGGCGCCGAGTTCAGGATCGGCTTCATCCCCGACAAGGGCGCGAAGAGCTCGACCTTCGACACGAAGGGTGCCCCGCTCGCCTACACCGGCGTCGGACGCTACAGCTTCGGCAAGCGACTGTGGAAGGCGATCGACGAGGTGGAAGGGACGATCAAGCCCGGCACGGAGCTCGACGACATCCCGGTCATGCAGCTCCTCCTGCATCGAGGCCTGATGACGGGCTGCCTGATCGAGGGACGGTTCCTCGACGTGGGACTGCCGAGCGGCTACACCGAAGCGAACGAATACCTCGAACGAGGGGGAGACGCGAAGCTGCTTCGATGAGGGGCAGGATGAGGGGCAGGATGAGGAGAAGAAATGTGGAAGATGAGAGAGCTCACTCATCTTCCACATTTCTATCCCTCAACCTGCCCCTCATCCTGCCCCTCGTTACTCCATCAGTTGCAGCGTGAATCCATTTGGGTGACGGTCACCGTTCCCGGCGGGTCGGTGAAGGTGTACGCGAACTTCATGTCGAAGTTCGAGGTCGAGCCCTTGCTCGTCACCGAGTAGTGCTGCGAGTAGGTCGTCGTGTTGGTGAGGGGATCGAAGCTCTCGAGCACCGCTTCCTTCTCCTTGTTCTTGATGCCGTACGTCAGGCCGGTCGTCACTCCCGTTCCCGTGAGATCGCTCGTGACGTGGAGCTTGGACTCGGTCCCGGTGGCGAAGTGGTCGATGTAGCCGATGCGGTGCACGGTGCCGGTGTAGGCGATCGCTTCCTCGTTGCACGGGTTGAACAGCATGCCGGCGATGTCGAGGTTTTCGTTGATCTTTTCCCTCGTCGCGACCTGGGCGAGCGAGGGGGCGCCGGTCGTCGGCGCGGTCGGGGCGGTAGTATCGGCGCAGGCCGCGACGAGGGCGGCGAGCGCGATGGCGACGGTGATCCTGCGGTACATGGGAAAGTCCTCCGGTATAGGGAGCTCGGCGCGTAACGCGTCGCGTCGGGAGTCTCACCGTGTCCACGCGGAACTTCTCGGACTGCAGCGCGATCCCGTGCGACATACGTTCGCGTGATCGCATCATGCGGCCGCGCCGTCACGCGGCTGTTGCTCCAGCTGTCACGAGCGCATCACAGGCGTTCCCGCGAGCGGACGTCATATGGTCGAGCTTCGGGTACTGGGTTCGCTGAACGTCCTCCGCGACGGGCGGGAGCTCCCCGCGCTGGTCGCGCAGCCGAAGAAGTTCGCCCTCCTCGCCTTTCTCGCGCTCGCGCCGCGACTCGGCTTCAG
>DATAIN010000493.1:0-1864 GCA_036262635.1 Gemmatimonadaceae bacterium
ATCAGCCACGCCTCCTCCTGCGAGAGCACCTGCGAGCGCACCGGCTGCGGCTCCCAGAGGATGCCGCCCTTCGAGTCCTCGACGCGGACGATGCCGATCGGCGCGGCGCGGGTGCCTAACGTCGAGAAGGCGCTGTAGGCGGCGATCATCTCGATCGGATAGACGTCGGCGGACCCGATGTGGATCGACGGATAGGGCGGGATGTCGGTGGAGAGCCCGAAGCGCCGCGCCATGTCGACGACGCTCTGCTCGCCGAGCTCGATGCCGAGGTTGATCGTCGGGATGTTGCGCGAGAGCATCAGCGCGCGCCGCATCGGGACGGGCCCCTCGAACTTCAGATCGTAGTTCTGCGGGGTCCACGTCTGGCCGTTGCCGAGGTCGCGGACGATCGGCGAGTCGTCGAGGATGTACGACGCGGGGCGACCGTTCTGCACCGCGGTCGAATAGACGATCGGCTTGAAGGTGGACCCGGGCTGACGGAGCGCCTGCGTCGCGCGGTTGAACTTCGAGTCGTCGAAGTCGCGGCCGCCGATGAGCGCGCGCACCGCGCCGGTCCGCGGATCCATCGCGACGAAGGCGCCCTGCAGGTACGGCGAGTTCGCGCCGTTCTCCTCCCCGCCCGCGGCGCGGGCGACGTACGCCTCGTACGAGGTGTGGGTGTACTTGCCGTACTCCCCCGCCTCGATCTTCCGGAGCTGTCCCTCGAGCGCGCGCTCGGCGGCGCCCTGCATGTCGATGTCGAGGGTGGTGTAGACCTTCAGCCCCTGCTCGTAGAGCTGCTGCCCGAACTGCGCGTCGAGCTGGCGACGAATCCACTCGACGAAGTACGGCGCCACCTCGCCCGACTCGGACTTGCCGCCGAGCTTCAGCGGGAAGGCGCTGGCGAGGCGCGCGTCCTCGTTGGAGATCTTCGACTCGCGGCGGAGCAGCTCGATGATCGTGTTGCGGCGCTGCACCGCGCGGTCGGGAAAGCGGCGCGGGTTGTAGCGCTCGGGTGCCTTGGGAAGCGCGGCGAGTGTCGCGGCCTCGGCGAGGTTGAGATCGCGGACCGACTTGCCGAAGTAGCGCTGCGACGCGGTCTCGACGCCGTAGGCGCCGTTGCCGAGGTAGATCTGGTTGAGGTAGAGCTCGAGGATCTTGTCCTTGCTGTAGCGCGCCTCGATCGCGCGGGCGACCTTCGCTTCCTTCAGCTTGCGGATGAGATTCTTCTCGCGGGAGATGCGCTCGGGGAAGACGTTCCGCGCGAGCTGCATCGTGATGGTCGAGAAGCCCTGCGCGTAGCCGCCGGCGCGGATGTTCCGCAGGCCGGCGCCGAAGACGCGATACCAGTCGATGCCCGCGTGCTCGTAGAAGCGCTTGTCCTCGGTGGTGAGGAAGGCGACGCGCACAGGCTGCGGGATGTCGCGCAGCGGGACCAGCGTGCGGCGCTCGAGCCCGATCTCGGCGATGAAGCGCCCATCCGCGGCGTAGAGCTTGGAGGTCTGCCGCGGGGTGTAGTCCTCGAGCACGTCGATCGACGGACACTCCTCGCCGCGGCAGACGAGCGCCCATCCGGCGTAGACGAAGCCGAAGGCGAAGGTGAGGAGGAAGGTTGCGACGACGAGGACCGAGCGCACGAGGCGCGGGTGACGTCGCCGGAAGTCACGGAAGAAGGCCACTGATAGCGGGCGGAAGCTGGAGACGAGAAGCTAACCCGGCGCGCGGGCAGCCGCATGATGACGATCGAGCAGGCGCGGACGCTGTGACATTCGACCCCGCGCGGTCTATTTTTGTGCCATGACCGAGTCCCTGTCACTCCTCGACGAGCTGTCCTGGCGCGGGCTGCTCTACCAGCACACGGAAGGCATCGCGGAGTGGCTGGGCG
>DATAIN010000494.1:0-6455 GCA_036262635.1 Gemmatimonadaceae bacterium
CGGTGTGCTCGAGCGCGTGCATCACCCTCGGCATCAACCCCGCCCGTGCCGCCGGTGCGACGACGTACGTCTCCGACCGCCTCTGGATGGTGATGCTCGCCGGCGGCTTCTTCCTCGGCGCCCGGACCCCGGGACTCGACCGCATCCTGCGCGACGGCGAGCACTGCGCGTTCTACGACGACGCCGGCTCCTGTGCCGCCCTCGCGCGCTATTACCTCGAGCACCCCGCCGAGCGCGAGCGCATCCGGAAGGCGGGGGAGCGCTACGTGCGCGCGAATCACACCTACGACCAGCGGGTGCCGCACCTGCTCAGCGGCCAGCCGTACATTCCCCCGGCATGATGCGGCCCGCGGCGCGGAGATAGCGATGCGCGTGCTCGTCATCGGCAGCAGCCGTCGCTGGCGGATCGAGTCCTGCTTCGCGCGCGCGTTAGGCAGGTCGGGGCACGTCGTGCGCCTGCTCGACGACCGGCTGCTCGCGCGGACGGTGGGGCGCCAGACCACCCAGCGCTTCGTGCGCTGGCGGGCGGACCGTTTCCGTCCCGACTTCGTGCTGTTCTCGAAATGCCTGGGCCTCGACCTCGAGACCGTGCGCCACGTCGTCCGCGACCGCGACAACGCGATGTGGTACAGCGACGCCCAGTGGCACACCCACGTCGAGCTGCGCGACGACATCCGCCACATCGCCGCCGTCGCCCGGCAGGCCGCGACGCTCTGGGTCCCGGCGTTCGTCGACGAGTGGCGGGCGCTCGGATACCCGGCGCGGCTGCTTCCCTTCGCCGGCGACCGCGACATCCGTCCGACCACGCCCGATCCGTCGCTCGTCACCGACGTCGCCTTCACCGGCACCGGCTACGATCCCGATCGCGCGCGCTTCCTCATCGAGCTCGCGCGCCATGTCGGCGTCCGCGTCTGGGGGCGCGGGTGGGAGAAGTGGCGCAAGCATCTCCACTGGGCGGGACGCCCGGTCGAGGGAGCCGACCTCGCTCGTGTCTGCTCGAGCGCGCGCCTGACGCTCGGCATCACCGCCGCGAACGCGAAGGGGCATCCCTTCTACACCGACCGCATGTTCATCGTAATGCTCGCCGGCGGATGCTACATCGGCGAGGGCGGGCCCGGCGCCGAGCGCATGCTGGCCGACGGCGAGCACTGCGTCTGGTACGACGCGCTCGACGACTGCATCGCGAAGGCGAAGCGTTGGCTCGGGGACGAGCGCGGGCGCGCTCGACTCCGTGCGGCCGGAGAGCGGTTCGTCCGCGCCCATCACACCTACGACGAGCGCGTGCCGCACTTCCTCACCGGCGCTCCGTACGCTCCCCCGCTGTGAGGCACCTCTTCGTCACCCAGGATTTTCCCCCCGATCGTGGTGGGATGGCGCGCCGGCACTTCGAGCTCGCGCGCCACTTCCCGGGATTCGAGATGGCGGTATCCACCGTCGCGCACCCGCGAGGCGCGTCGTTCGACGCCGGCCAGCCGTTCGCGATCGATCGCCGCCCCTTCGACTTCGCGCACGCGAAGCTGATCACCAACCAGCTTCGCTGGGCGCGGGCCCTCGTCGCCGAGCGTGATGCGTACGAGGTCCTGCACTGCGGAAACGTGCGCCCGGTCGGCTACGCCGTCTGGTGGGCGGCGCGACGCACGGGGGTGCCGTACCTCGTCTACGTCAACGGCGGCGACGTCCTGCGCGAGCGTGACAAGACCCGCGGCTGGCTCAAGCGCGCCGCGGCGCGCCGCATCTTCGGCGACGCGGCGGGTGTCGTCGCCAACTCGCCATGGACCGCCGGGGTGACCGAGGAGGTGATGCGGCGCGCGGGCGTCACCGACCCGCCGCCGGTCGCCGCGATCGACCTCGGCACCGACCCCGCCCACTTCCGCCCCGACCGCGACGGCGGAGCGCTGCGCGCCCGCTTCGCGTTAGGCGACCATCCGGTCGTGCTCACCGTCGCCCGCCTGGTGCCGCACAAGGGGCAGGACGCCGGCATCCGCGCCCTCGCCGCGCTCGCGCCGGAGCTCCCGAACCTCCGTTATCTTCTCGTCGGCGAGGGGCACGACGAGGCGCGCCTTCGCGCGCTCGCCGCCTCGCTCGGCGTCGCCGACCGGACGGTCTTCGCCGGCGTGCTCAGCGACGACGAGATCGCCGAGGCCTACGCCACGGCCACCGTCTACCTCGGCGCGTCGCGGCTCGACAGGGGAATCAACGTGGAAGGATTCGGGATCTCGTTCATCGAGGCGGGCGCGAGCGGCACACCGTCAGTCGCCGGTGACTCCGGCGGAGTGCGCGCCGCGGTCCGCGATGGCGAGACCGGGCTCGTCGTGCCGCCGCAGGACCTCGACGCGGTCGCGGGCGCGCTGCGAGCGCTGCTGCTCGATGCGCCGCGTCGCGAGGCGATGGGACGCGCGGCGCGCGCCGCGGTGGAGTCGCACTACAACTGGGACCGCGTCGCTCGCGAGACGCGCGACTTCGCCGAGCGTGTCGCCGGCGCGCGAGGCAGCCGGAGGTGAGCGAGCCGAAGAAGGGGCCGTCGCTCGCCGATCGGGCGCAATATCTCGCCCTCCGCGGCGTGATCGGCGCGCTCGACGCGCTGAGCTGGAGGCGCGCCGCCCGACTCGGCGAGAAGATCGGCGCGCTGGGCTACTCGCCGTTAGGCATCCGCCGCGACGTCGTCGTGAAGCAGATCGCCGCCGCCTTCCCCGGGCTCTCCCGTCCGGAGGTCGAGGAGATCGCGCGCGCCTCCTACGCCCACCTCGGCCGCACGACGATCGAAACGGCGCTTCTGCCCGGCTTCAGCCGCGAGCAGATCCTCGCCCTGTTCGAGGGCGTGGACAACTGGAGCGCGGTCGAGAAGGCGATCGCGGGAGGAAAGGGGGTCATCCTCGTCACCGGCCACCTCGGCAACTGGGAGCTCGGCGGCGCATACCTCGCCGCCCGCGGCATCGGGCTCGACGTCGTCGCGCGCGGGATGGCCAACCCGCTCTTCGACACCTACCTCACCAGCACGCGCGAGCGCATCGGGATGAGCGTCGTGCACGACTCGGACGCGGTGCGCCGCACGCCGCGCTCCCTCCGCGCCGGCCGCGCCGTCGCCTTCGTCTCCGACCAGGGCGTGCTCGGGCTCGCGTCCACCTTCGTCCCCTTCTTCGGGATGCCGGCCAAGACGCCACGCGGCCCCGCCGTCCTCGCGCTCCGCCTCGGCGTCCCCGTCGTCTTCGGCTGCGCCATCCGCCAGCCGAGCGGCCGCTACGTCCTCAGCTTCGAGCCCGTGACCGTGCAGGACACCGGCAACCGCGAGGAGGACGTCGACGCGGTCGTCGCCGAGTACACGAAGACCCTCGAGCGCTGGGTCCGCCGCGCCCCCGAGCAGTACTTCTGGCACCACCGCCGCTGGCGCCGCCAACCCCCCGGGACCCCGGAAGAGCTCCGCGATCCGTCGCGATAGAGATGGCCTGGAGACCTACGCAACGCGGATTGGGCGGATCGGCCGGAACTGTCGGATCGCTCCGTCCGCCGCCGTTCGTGCGCCTCGGATGCGCGCAACCAGCCGATGTGGCTTGGCAGACAGCTATCAAAACACAGAGAAAGTTCTTTCTCTGTGTTTCAATAGCTCTTTGGAAAGCGCCAGCGGCTCGTTGCGCGCTGTCGAGGAGCCGAGGCTGCACACGGAGCGATCCGGCGAATCCGACCGATCCGCCCAATCCGCGTTGCGTAGTTCGCCGAGCGCCGAGCGCCGAGCGCTGAGCCACGACTGGCGGCCCGCGTCGCTCGCCGCGACATTTCGCTCTCGATGAGACCCTCGTTCTGGAGCCGACTCGCTCGCGACCGGCGCGCCGTCGGCGGCGTCGCGGTCGTCGTCGCGCTCGTCCTCGCGGCGGTCGCGGCGCCCCTCGTCGCCCGCCACGATCCGCTCCAGGTCAATCTGCTCCAGCAGCTGCGCGGCCCCTCCGCCGACCACTGGCTCGGCACCGACATCCAGGGGCGCGACGTCTGGGCGCGGCTCGTCTACGGGGCGCGCGTCTCACTCGCCGTCGGTCTGCTCTCGCAGCTCATCGCGCTCCTCCTCGGCGTCACGGCGGGGCTCATCGCCGGATTCTACGGCAAGTGGATCGACGAGGTCGTGATGCGACTCGCCGACGTCACCCTCGCCTTTCCGACGCTGCTCCTCCTCGTCGCGATGGTCGCCGCGCTTCAGCCGTCGCTGGGTGTCGTGCTCGCGACGATCGGCGTCGTGGGCTGGGCGGGGATGGCGCGGATCGTCCGCGGCCAGGTGCTCGTCGTCCGCCAGCTCGAGTACGTGCAGGCGCTGCGCGCGCTCGGCGCGCGGGACGCCCGGATCGTCCTCCGCCACGTCCTGCCTAACGTCGTCGCGCCGGTGGTCATCACCGCGACGCTCGGCGTCGCCGGCGCGATCATGGCCGAGGCGGCGCTGTCCTTCCTCGGCCTCGGTGTCGCTCCGCCGACCCCGAGCTGGGGCTCGATGATCGCCGAGGGACGCGACCTGTCGCAGCTCCGGTCCGCGCCCTGGACCTCGCTCTTCCCGGGACTGGCGATCGGCGCCGCGGTGCTTGGCTTCAATCTGCTCGGCGACGCGCTGCGCGACGCCCTCGATCCCCGCTTCCGCCGTCAGGCGCTCGCCATCGAGCGCCGGCTGGGGAGCTGACCGTGAAAGCGATCGACGTCGCGGCGCTCAGGCGGAGCGAGTTCCCCTGGGCGGACCGCAGCGAGCGCGTCTACCTGAACAACGCCTCCACCGGTCCGTTGACGATGCGCGGGGTGCGCGCCGCCCAGGAGATCATCGACGACCGCATCGAGCCCTTCCGCATCGACGACGCGAAGAACTTCGCGATGCTCGATCGGACGCGCGCGCTCGTCGCGAAGCTCATCGGCGCATCGAAGGCCGAGATCGCGCTCCTCACCAACACGACGTATGGCATCAACATCGCCGCGCGCGCGCTCCCCTTCGCGAGCGGCGACGTCGTCGTCGTGCACGACCGGGAGTTCCCCGCGAACGTCTACCCCTGGCTCGCGCTCGAGAAGCGCGGTGTCGCGCTGCGCCGCATCCCCCCGCGCGGCCTCCTTCCCGACGAGGACGCCCTGATCGCCGCGCTCGACGCGCTGAACGTGCGCGCGGTGAGCGTTTCGTGGGTCGCGTTCTCCACCGGCTACAAGAGCGATCTCGCACGCATCGGCCGCGCCTGCCGCGAGCGCGGCATCTGGTTCATCGTCGACGCGATCCAGGGGCTCGGCGCCGACGTCCTCGACGTGCGCGCCGCGGGCATCGACATCCTCGCCTGCGGCGGGCAGAAGTGGCTGCTGAGTCCCTGGGGCACCGGCTTCGCGTACGTGCGCGAGGAGCTCGTGAACACGCTCGATCCGCAGCCCGTCGGCTGGATGTCCGTGAAGGGCTCCGACGACTTCACGCGCATGCTCGACTACGACCTCACCTGGCGCGAGGATGCGCGGCGCTTCGAGGTCATCACGATCCCCTTCCAGGATTTCGCCGGCTTCGCGGCGAGCCTCGAGCTGTTCCACGAGCTCGGACCCGCGGCGGTGGCGACGCGCGTCGCCTCGCTCGCCGACCACATCGTCGAGTGGGCCGAGTCGCGGCGCGACGTCAGGCTCGTCACGCCTCGCGACCGCGCCTGTCGCGCGGGGATCGTCTCCCTCGCCACCGCCGATTCCGCCGCGAGCTCGGAACGTCTGAAGAAGGCGGGAGTCGCGCACTCGCTGCGCGAGGGAGCGCTCCGTCTCGCGCCGCACGTCTACAACACGAGCGACGAGATCGACCGCGCGCTCGCCCTCCTCGCCGCCGGGTGACCAGCGAGCGGCGGCGCGTCGTCTCCGCCGGCCTCATCGCGCTCGGCGCCGCGCTCCGCCTCTGGCAGTTCTTCGGGCGCGGCACCTTCTGGCTCGACGAGGCCGCGATCGCGCGGAACATCGCCGCCCGCTCGTACGCCGGGCTCCTCGCGCCGCTCGACTACGCGCAGATCGCGCCGAAGGGATTTCTCGTCATCGAGAAGCTCGCGGCGAGCACGTTCGGCTCGAGCGACTGGGTATTCCGGCTCTACGGGCTCCTCACCGCGCTCGCCGCGCTCCCGCTCTTCTACGCCCTCGCGCGGCGCGTGCTCGACGAAAGGGGCGCGCTCCTCGCCCTCGCCTTCTTCGCGGTGCTCGGCCGGGCGATCTATTACGCGGCCGAGGCGAAGCAGTACGGCGGCGACATCTTCTTCGCCTGCCTCCTCTTCCTTCTCGCCGTTCGCATCCTCGCGTACGAGGCGGCGCCGCGACACTGGCTGCGACTCGGCATCCTCGGCGCGATCGCGGTCTGGTTCTCACAGCCCGCGCTCTTCGTTCTCGCCGGTGCAGGCCTCGCGCTCACCGTGGCGGTCGTCCAGGGGAAAATCCCGCTCCGCTCGCCGGCGATCGCCGCCTGCGCGCTCTGGGTCGTGAGCGGAGTGCCA
>DATAIN010000495.1:0-3116 GCA_036262635.1 Gemmatimonadaceae bacterium
GCAAGCGGCTCGAGCAGCGGATGAAGAGTGCGGTGCCCGGCGCGCAGCTCCAGAGCGGTGACGTGGACGCGGCGCGCGGCGCGGTGCGCGGCGCGCTCCGCTTCCTCGGGGGGAACGCGGTCGGCGTCTAGCCGGCGCGCCTAACGGCCGCCGTCCGCCCGGGTCCAGTCGGGCGCCGACGCGCGCCGCGATCCCGGATACGGCACACCCGGGCCCTTCACGGCCACCCAGAGGATCCGGTTGAACAGGTCGTCGTTTATCCGGTCCTCGTAGCGCAGGTCGAGCGTCGCGGAGGCACCGGTGCCCGGCGCGCCTCGCGGGGTCTTCTCGTCGAGCGAGATCGACGGGGTGAGCGCGCGATACGGCCGCACGTCGGGCTTCTCGCGCCAGATGTCGCGCAGCGGCTCGCCGAAATGGTCGAACTGCGAGAGCGTGCCGAGCTTGAGCAGCTCCGCCATCGTCGCGATGGCGTCGGTGGTGTTCGTCCAGCGGTGGTGCACGCCGCCGCGCGCCCACGGTGAGATCACGAGTAGCGGCGAGCGGTGCGAGTCGACGTGGTCGGGGCCGTCCTGCGCGTCGTCCTCGAGCACGAAGACGGCGGTGCTCCTCCAGAACGGTGTCTTCGAGAGCGCCTCGATGACGCGGCCGAGCGCGAGATCGTTGTCGGCCATATGGGCGCGCGGGGTCGGCCGGCCGGCGCTCGCGCCCTCGGTGTGATCGTTAGGCAGGCGCAGGATCTCGAGCGCGGGCATCGACCCGCGCTTGACGTACTCCTGCAGTTCGGCGATCCACACGTCGGCGCGCACCTGGTCGCGGATGTGCATGTCGAACCCCGGCGCGTTGGGGTTCGTGTTCTTTGCGAGGAAGGGCTTCGCGCCGCGGTACGAGGCCGGCATGTCGTTGCGGTCCCCCTTCACGCCGACGACGAACTCGCCGTAGTTGCGGAAGGTGATCCCCTTTCGCTCGGCGAGATTCCAGAGGTAGCCGTTCGCCGGCTCCGCCGCGTCGTCCTCCGGCACCGATCCGGCGACGCGCGCCCAGTCCTCGTCCTCGCGATTCGTCCCCTCGTAGTCGTAGGTGCGCCCGCGTCCCGAGTAGTTCGACTCCAGCGTCTGCTCGACGTAATCCGTCGCGTACGCCGCCATCGACCAGTTGTGCCCGTCCGCGCTCACCTCGGCGTTCACGAAGAAGCGGTCGTAGACCCCGAACCGCTCGGCGAGCGCGTGATGGTTCGGCGAGACGGCGCGCGGGAAGAACACCAGCGACGTGTCGCCGTCGCCGAGCGGGAGGTCGCCGAGCACCTGATCGTAGGTGCGGTTCTCCTTGATGATGTAGACCACGTGCTCGATCGGCGGGTACGACCGCTTCGCTCGCGGGCGCGGTGTCCACCTGTTCGCCGCGGCGACGCGCGCGCTGAGCGCATCGAGCGCCCGCCCGGCGCGCGGCTGCGGGATCATCAGCATCGTCCCGCGCAGCTGGTCGAGCGTGTACATCGACTCGAGGTGATTCCGTTTGCCGGGCGTGCCGAGCCCCGGGTTCGCGCGCGGCGGCGAGCCCTTCGCCGCGAGCACGAGCAGCGAGTCGCCGACCGTCGCCAGCGCCGTCGGATACCAGTCCACCGGGACGCGGCCGACGAGGCTGTCGCGCGCCGTGCCACCCGCGACACCGCTCGTGCGCGCGGAGAGCGCGAAGGTCGCGACGGCGTTGTTGTCCGCCTCCGCGACGTAGAGCCATCGCCCGTCCGCCGAGAGCGCGAGCGCATCGGGGGTGCTCCCCTCCCCGGGACCGCCGGGGGGCGTGTCGACGAGCTGCGCGATGGTCTCACCGGAGCGCGGGTCGAGCACCGTCACGCGGTCCGTGCTCGACGACGCGACGAAGAGCCGCGAGCCGTCGGCCGAGAGCAGCATCGCCGAGGGGTGACGGCCGGCGGCGAGCGCACGGCGCGGACGCAGCGTGCCGTCGGTGAGCGGGTCGAACACCGCGACCGAGCTTCCGCCCCACGCCGAGACGTATACCTCACCGGATGCGCCGACGAGCACGGCGTACGGATAGCGCCCCGTCGCCCAGCGCCCGACCAGACGTGCGCTCGCCGCCTCGAAGACCGCGACTGAATCGGCGAGGTTCTCCGCGACGTACACCCAGCGGCCGTCGCGCGAGAGCGCGATCCCCGCGGGGTAGCGCTTACCGTCGAGGTGCGGCACGTGCGGCGCGAGAATCAGGGAGTCGCGAAGGATCGCGCTGTCAGCGCCCCACTCGTAGCGATAGACCAGGTCCTCGTTGCTGCCTGACGCCCAGAGGGTACGCCCATTCGGGGAGAGCGCGACACCGACGAACGCCGCCGGCTGCTCGACGAACGAGGTCCGTCCCGTCGCGCGATCGAGCAGCTGCACCCCCTGCTTCTGGTAGCCGCTCAACAGGATCGCGACGCGACTGCCGTCGCTCGACCGCGCGACGCCGAGCGGAAAGGAGCTCGCGAGTGACGCGGAGGGGGCGACGGGATCGAGGTAGCGGCCTGTGGGGAGACGCTCCCTGTCCGCGGGCGAAGGCTGATCGTCGCTGGCGCGGCATCCGAGGAGCAGCGCGGCGAGAACGAGGGACGAGCGGATCGAGGAGCGATTCATGTCGGCGGGACGAGGGGTCGTGTCAACGCGGAGACAGTAGGCCGCCGGAGGCCCGATGTCGAGGGTGTCTTGCCGCGGGGGCGACTCGGCGACACGTTCCCGCGCACCACGTTCCCGACACAGGAGCCCGTCATGCGACTCGCCCGCGCGTCACTCGTTCTCGCCTCGCTCGCCGCCTCCGCGCTCGTGACGGAGCTCGCGGCACAACAACCTGCACCGCAGCAGACCGGACAGCCGCAGGAGACCCCGCTTCGCATCGCGGCCAGCAGCTACGCGACCGTCGAGGTCCACCTCAACGCCCGCCGCATCGGACGTCGCTGGTACGAGGAGGATGCGAGCCTCACGGGGCCGTCGCGCATCGCGATCAGCTATGGCCAGCCGCATGCGCGTGGACGAAAGGTGGAGGGAGGGTTGATCCCCGTCGACACGGTGTGGCGCTTCGGGGCGAACACCGCCACCACGCTGCACACCGACCTCGATATCACCCTCGGCGAC
>DATAIN010000496.1:0-10323 GCA_036262635.1 Gemmatimonadaceae bacterium
ATCGCGGTGATGCCTAACGCCTTCAGCTCGCCGAGCCGCTCGATCGCCGCGTCGAAGGTCCCGGCCGGGGTGAAGGTGCCGACGTGCAGCTCGTAGATCACGTAGTCCGCCATCGCGAGCCCCTTCCATCCGCCATCGGTCCAGCGGAACGCGTTCGCGTCGACGACGCGCGACGCGCCGTGCACGCCGTCGGGCTGCCAGCGGCTCACCGGATCGGGGCGCGGCTCGCCGCCGTCCAGCCGGAAGCGATAGCTCGCTCCCGCGCGGACGCCGGGCACGGTCGCGGCGAAGACGCCTCCCGGCTGCGCGTCGAGCGCGACCGCGCGCCCGCCCTCGTCCTCGAGCACGACCTCGACCCGTTTCGCCTTCGGTGCCCACACGCTGAAGCTGGTGCCCGCGGCATCGACGCGCGCACCGCGCTCCAGCGACCACCCACCACTCACGACCGACCCGCCGGTGTCGAGCGAAGCGCCGCGGCGCCGTTGATCGGGATCCAGACCCACTCGGGCCGGTTGTTCAGCTCGTACGACATCTCGTAGTAGACCTTTTCCATCTCGAAGAGCTCGAGCAGCGCGTCCACGCGCTGCTGATTCGCTGGTAGAAAGGCGGCGGGCCCCCCGCTGAGGTATCCGCGCAGGAAGGCGCTCCGTGCACCGCGCTCCCAGATCGCCGCGCGCTCGTCCATCGCCCGCGCCGGCGACTTGCCGCGCTGCTCCGACGCGAGCGTCGCCGCCGCGTAGCTGAAGGAGCGCAGCATCCCGGCCACGTCGCGCAGCGCGCTGTTGCGCTCGCGCCGCTCGGCCAGCGGACGCGCCGGCTCACCCTCGAAGTCGATGATCTGGAAATCCCCTTCGCGCGTGCGCAGCACCTGCCCCAGGTGATAGTCGCCATGGTGCCGCACGAGCTGCCCCGCGTCCGAACCGATCGACGCCGCCAGCTCGTCGAGGTGTGCGAGATCCGCTTCGCGCCGCTCGACCAGAGCGCGCGCCTGCCCTTCGTCGTGGATGGCTCCTGCCTCGACACGCTCGGCGAGGAGCGTGGTCGCTTCCTCCATCCGCCGGCGCGCGCTCTGCACCCAGCGCGCGACGTCGTCCGCCGTCGCGGATCGCGGCACGAAGTCGCCGTCGTCACGCGCCGAGGCGAGCGCGTCGTGCAGCTCGCGCGTCACGCGCCCGAGCTGCTCGGCATCGCGCGCGAAGGGATGCGCGCTCTCGTCGGCATCCTCGGCGGCGAAGAAGGCGCGGCTCCGCTCGAGCGCGTCCTGCCATGCGTCGCGCGAGGCGGGAAGGAATCCCTGCAGCATCCCAGCGATGGCGCGCACGTCCCCGCTCCCCTCGTAGCGGACGACGCCGAGCAGCCGCGGGGTGTGCGTGAAGTGCGTCTTCGTCGTGAGGAAGCGGCCGATCTCGACGTCGGGGTTGATCCCCGGCTCCATCCGGCGGAAGAGCTTCATGATTGCCGCTTCGCCGAAGATGATCGAGGTGTTGCTCTGCTCCGCCCGCACCGTCCGCGAGGGAAGCTCGCCCGGGTCGGGGCGCTCGCTCTCCCCTTCCACCGGCTCGACGATCCAGCGCGCCCGGCCGCCGAAGGTCGCGCCGCGCGCGAACGCCCTGCCTAACGCGCGACGGAAGCGCTCGTCCTCCACCGCGTCGAAGAGAATCCCCCGCTCCCCGCCGTCGGTCTCGACGCGGGCCAGCCCGGCACCGGGCGATTCCCCCTCGTCGCGGCGCACCGCGAGCGGCAGCTGGTAGAACGCCGTCCGCCCGCCGACTTGGACGTCGAGTCGCGCCACGACGTGGTGCGCGTCGCCCTCGCGGATGTCGACCACGTCGCCGATCCGCACGCTCGACGGCGCCCGCCCTTTCCCGCCGAACCAGCGGCGCTGGAGCAGGAAGGCGGCGAGCTGCGCGCTGCCGATCTGCGCCAGCGCCTCGGCGGAGAGCGCCGCGCCGAGCGGGCCGCTCACGCGCAGCGTCGGGAGCTTCGGCGCGCTCATTGCCGGCCGCTCGACCCCGGATCGGGGGTGCCGGTGTGCGCCGGCGCTTCCTCCGCCGAGACGAGCCGGAACCAGTAGAAGCCGTGCGGCCCCATCGTCAGCAGGTAGGGAAGCTTGCCGATCGCCGGAAAGGGCTGATTGCTCCAGAGATCCACCGGCATGCACCCCTGGAACTCGCCGAGGTCGAGCTCCACGAACTGCGCGTAGCGCGAGAGGTTGTTGACGCAGAGCAGCGTCTCGCCCTGGAAGCGGCGCATGAAGACGAGCACGCGCTTGTTCCCGGCCTGGATCGGCTCCCAGGTGCCGCGGCCGAAGGCTCGATGCTTCTTCCGGACGTCGATCAGCCGCCGCATCCAGCGGAGCAGCGACGTCTTCACCCGCTCCTGCCCGGCGACGTTGATCCCCTGGAAGCCGTACGGCGGATCGACGATGACCGGGCTGTAGAGCGCGGCGCTGTCCGCCTCGGAGAAGCCGGCGTTCTTGCCGTCGGTCCACTGCATCGGCGTGCGCACGCCATTGCGATCGCCGAGGAAGATGTTGTCGCCCATCCCGATCTCGTCGCCGTAGTACACGATCGGAGTGCCGGGCATCGACATGAGCAGCGCGTTCATCAGCTCGATCTGCCGCCGCCCCTTGTCCATGAGCGGCGCGAGCCGGCGACGGATCCCGACGTTGATGCGCATCCGCGGGTCGGTCGCGTACTCGTTGTACATGTAGTCGCGCTCCTCGTCGGTCACCATCTCGAGCGTGAGCTCGTCGTGGTTGCGGAGGAAGATCGCCCACTGGCAGTCGGCGGGGATCGGCGGGGTGCGCTGCATGATCTCGACGATCGGCGTCCGGTCCTCCTTGCGCAGCGCCATGTACATCCGCGGCATCAGCGGGAAGTGGAACGCCATGTGGCACTCGTCGCTGTTCCCGAAGTACGGGATCACGTCGGGCGGCCACTGGTTCGCCTCGGCGAGGAAGAGCCGGTTGGTGAACTCCTCGTCGAGCGCGGCGCGCATCTTCTTCAGCACGACGTGCGTCTCGGGGAGATTCTCGCAGTTCGTCCCCTCGCGCTCGATGAGATAGGGGATCGCGTCGAGGCGCAGCCCGTCCACGCCCATGCGCAGCCAGAAGCGCATCACGCTGATCACCGCCTCGAGCACCGCCGGGTTGTCGAAGTTCAGGTCGGGCTGGTGGCTGAAGAAGCGGTGCCAGTAGAACTGCTCGGCCACCGGATCCCACGACCAGTTCGACTTCTCCGTGTCGGTGAAGATGATCCGCGTCTCGCCGTACTTCTTCGGGTCGTCGGTCCAGACGTACCAGTCGCGCTCCGGCGAGCCCTTCGGTGCATTGCGCGCCCGCTGGAACCAGGGATGCTGGTCAGAGGTGTGGTTGATGACGAGCTCCGTGATCACCTTGAGCCCGCGCGCGTGCGCCGCGTCGAGGAACTCGCGGAAGTCGTCGATCGATCCGTACGTGGGATGGATCGCCTCGTACATCTGGATGTCGTACCCGTCGTCCTTGAGCGGCGACGGGTAGACCGGCAGCAGCCAGACCGCGGTCACGCCTAACGACGCGATGTAGTCGAGCTTCTCGGTGAGTCCCTTGAAGTCGCCGTAGCCGTCGCCGTTCGCGTCGCGGAACGCCTTGACGTGCACCTGATAGAGGATCGCGTCCTTGTACCAGAGCGGATCGGTGGGCGCGTCCTTGTTCGCGTCCTTGGTGGTGAGCGGGACGGTCATCGGTGCACGCGGAGGATGTGGCCCGGCTGCTGCGCCGGATCGAGCCGCACGTAGTTGCGCGCCCCGCGCCAGGTGTAGCGCGTGCCCGTGAGGAGATCCTCGACGGTGTACGCGTCGTCGGGCCCGATACCCATCTCGGCGATCGGCACCTCGACGGTGGTGTGATGCGGGCGCTGCGGGTCGAGGTTCACCACGACGAGGATGTCGTTGGTGAGGATCGTCTCGCCGCGCGTCGTCGTCCCCGCCTCGGCCACCGTCGACGGCGCGCCGGCCCGGCGATAGAAGATGATGTTCGGGTTGTCCGTCGGATGGAAGGTGAGGTTCGTCGCGCGCTGGAGCGCGGCGTGGCAGCGCCGCACGGAGTTCAGCCGGCGGATCTCCTCGTCGAGGTTTCCCGGCGCGGCGAAGTTGCGCTGGCGGATCTCGTACTTCTCCGAGTTCATGTACTCCTCGCTCCCCGGCTTCACCGGCACGTTCTCGGAGAGCTCGTAGCCGCTGTAGATCCCGTAGAGCGGCTGCAGCGTCGTCGCGAGGAGGAGCCGCACGCGGAAGGCGTTGCGCCCGCCGTGAACGAGATACTCGTGCAGGATGTCGGGGGTGTTCGCGAAGAGATTCCCGCGCAGGTACTCGCTCGCGGCGAGCAGCTCCTGCATGAACTGCACGATCTCGTCCTTCGTGTTCTTCCAGGTGAAGTACGTGTACGACTGCGTGAAGCCGAGCTTCGCGAGCGACTTCAGCTTCTTCGGGCGGGTGAACGCCTCGGCGAAGAAGATCACGTCCGGATTCACCGCCTGGACCTCGCGGATCACCCACTCCCAGAACGCGGAGGGCTTCGTGTGCGGGTTGTCCACGCGGAAGATCCGCACGCCGTGGCTCACCCAGTGGAGCAGCACGTCGCGGCACGCGTTCCAGAGATTCTCGCGGTCCCTGCACCAGAAGTTCAGGGGATAGATGTCCTGATACTTCTTCGGCGGATTCTCCGCGTACTGGATGGAGCCGTCGGGACGGATGTGGAACCAGTCGGGATGCTCCTTCACCCACGGGTGGTCGGGGGAGCACTGCAGCGCGTAGTCGAGCGCGATCTCGAGGCCGAGCTCCTCCGCCGCCGCGACGAGCCGGTCGAAGTCCTCGATCGTGCCTAACGCGGGCTCGATCGCGTCGTGGCCGCCATGCTCGTTGCCGATCGCCCACGGGCTCCCGACGTCGTCCGCGGTCGGCGTCAGGGTGTTGTTCTTCCCCTTCCGCGCCGTCCGGCCGATCGGGTGGATCGGCGGGAAGTAGACGACGTCGAAGCCGAGCTTCGCGACGCGCGGCAGCGCCGCGGCGGTGTCGGCGAAGGTGCCGTGTCGGCCGGGCACCGGGCTCTGCGAGCGCGGGAACAGCTCGTACCACGACGCGAAGCCCGCCAGCGGCCGATCGACCACGACCTCCAGCGGATAGGCGAAGGTCGTGAGATCGTCGGGGGCGTAGTTCGCGTCCACCGAGCGCCGCAGCGCGTCGGACGTCGCGACCGTCTGCCGCTCGGTGAGGCTCGCCGTCTCGTCGCGCAGGGTGAGCGCCGCGGCGCGGAGGGCGACGCGTTCCGCGGCATCACGCGCCCGCCGCCCCGCTCCCTCGACGAGCAGCGCGCCCTCGAGCAGCTCGACGCTGACGTCCACGCCGGCGGCGATCTTCTTCTCGAGTCCGGCGCGCCACGTGCCGAAACGGTCGGTCCACGCGTCCACGACGAACGACCAGCGCCCCACGCGATCGAGGAGGATGGTGCCCGTCCATCGATCGGTGTCCTGATCATGGGCCATCGGCGTCGACCGACAACCGCCGTCGGGCGATTCGTATCGAACACGGGCGGCGAGGAGGTCGTGTCCGTCCTTGAAGATGTCGGCACCGACCTCGAGCACGTCGCCGACGATGCGCTTCGCTGGATAGCGTCCGCCCTGCACGTCGGGGGACACGCACTCGATCACTATGGGAACCGCCGGGCGCTTCGCCGGCCGGGGAAGACTCGATTTCGTCTGTATCGTTTTCACGTTCGCTATCGCACAGTCATCGGCGCATCATCGCCGAATCCACCTCGACGCGAGGGTCGGGGATTCGCGATGGGCAAGTGCCGTTCCGGCGACCGCGCTTCGTGCTGTCACACGCAAATTGCCGCGCCGGTGCGACACTTCCGCGCGGACCACACCGTTAGAATTCGCGCATGTCGCCCCTTCGCTGGACTCTCGTCGCGCTCTCGTTTGCGGCCGCGCTCGCCGTCTCGGTCTGGGTCGTCGTCTCGACCTGGCCGCAGAGCGGCGGCTCGCTCGTGCTCCCGTTGCGCGCGCATCTTCTCGCGCTCGCATTGACCGGGCTCGACGTCGCGACGCGGGCGATGAAGCTGCGCTGGGGCGCGCGGGCGATCGGATTCGAGCTGCGGCTGCGCCCCGCGCTGCGGGCGACGCTCGGTGGCGACTTCGGCGGCGCGATCACCCCATCGCGGTCGGGCACGGAGCCGACGCGTTTCCTGATCCTCAACGAGGCGCGCGTCGGCGCGGGGGACGCGATGGTGCTGCTCTTCACCGAGCTGACGCTGGAGATCGTCTCGCTCGCGGTGTTCGTCGTCGTGCTCGCGATCGCGCTGCCACGACTCGGTGGCGCGCTCGCCGGATTCGCCGGCGTGGTGCTCGCCTTCATCGCGCTGCTCGGCGGCGCGTTGACGATCGCGCTTCTCCTCTCCGGCGCGCGGCACCGGCGCGGGGGCGCGCCGCGCTGGGCCAGCATGATCGGGCTGCGCGGAATGCGCTGGCGGCGACTGCAGCAGACGCTTCGCCAGCTGCGTGATCGCCTCGCCGCGCTGCGCAGCGCGCGGCCGGGTTGGGCGCTGGCCGCGCTGACGGTCTCGCTGGTCCACGTCGCGGCGCGCATCTCCGTGCTCGCGGCGCTGGTGCTGACGGTCGCGCCAGCGGTGCCCGTCGCTCCCCTCGTGCTCTGGCCCCTCACGCTCTACTACGGCGCGGGGATCGCCCCCGCCCCGGGCGGCGCGGGCGTCGTCGAAGTCGCCTACCGCGGCGCCCTCGGCGGCATCATCCCCGCCGCGTACCTCGGCGCCTCACTGGTCTGGTGGCGCTTCTACACGTTCTATCTCCCCCTGCTCCTCGGCGCCGTCGTCGCGGGGCGAGTCGTGTCGCGCGCGGTGAAGGCGAAGGCGAGGGAGCAGACGGAGGTCGAGCGGGCGGCGTGAGCTGACGGGGGCTGGAGGCTGGAGGCTGGAAGCCGTGAACGACGGCGCTCACAGCCTCCAGCCTCCAGCCCCCACCGTTCAGATCTTCCGCACCGTCACCGGCCCATTCGTCGTCACCGCGCGGATCGTCGGGCCGCCGCTGCCGAGGTCGACGGAGAAACGCTTCGTGATGCGACCCTGGAGCGTGACCGGGAAGTCGAAGCGCATCGGGCCATTGACCGTGCCCGTCTCGAGGTGCGCGTTGTAGCCGTCGGCGATGCGCAGCGTCACGGGGCCGTTCTGCGTCTGGAGATCCAGCCCGCGCCCGTTCCACTTCGTGCCGCGCAGCTCGGCGGTGATCGGACCGTTCTGCGTGCGGCCGGTGACGTCGCCCGCCATGTCGTAGACGGTGATCGGGCCGTTCACCGCGCTCGCCTCGACGCGTCCGTTCAGTCCCTCGAGGGAGATCGGGCCGTTGTGCGTGTCGGCGATCAGGTTCGCCCCGCGCGGGACGGTGACGTCGAAGCTCACCCACCAGTGGCGGCGCGAGGTGGAGGTCGGCCCGTTCGCGCGCACCGTCGTCGCCGAGACCTCGATCGCGACCTGCTTCGCGAGATCGGCCGCCTCGGCGTCGGTGTAGCCGTCGGTGGTGATCTTCGCGATCACGATGATGCTGTCCACGTCGCCGCCGACGACGCTGATCCCGCCGTTCTGCCCCGCGTCGACATTGAGCGTCCCCGTTCCGGCGCGCGCCGCGCTCCGCCGCACCTCGCAGTGCCGGGCGCGGGTGTCGTCGTCATCGCTCCACCGTCTGTCGCGATCGCGACAGTCCTCGAGCCAGTCGCTGGTGTCGCTCTGCTGCCGGACGCGCGTCCGCTGGCCATATAGCGGAACGCTGGCGAAGAGCGTGAAGACGAGCAGTGGAGTCGCGAGACGCATGGCAGCCGGCACGGTTGAGGGTTGAGGGTGTCGGAAGCTGAGACACACGATCGGCCATTTTGGTTGGAAGGGGCGTGGCGAATCCGGCTGGAGGCTGTAAGCTGGAGGCAGCGAGCGACCGCGGAGGCCGCGGTTGCCCACTGCTCACGGCCTCCAGCCTACTGCCAGATGACCTACGACCCCGGCCTCGTCGCGCGCATCGCCGATCTGCTTCCCGGCGCGGGGATCCGCGGCGCGCGGCAGAAGAACGTCTTCGGCGGACGCGGCTTCCTGCTCGGAAAGTCCACCTTCGTCATCGCCTGGGACGATGGCCTGATCGTGAAGACGCCGCGCGACGAGTACGACGCGGCGCTCGCCCAGCCCGGCGTCACCCCCTTTGCCCCGGACGGAGAAAGCGCGATGGGGACGTGGGTCGTCGTCGACGCCGAAGTCATCGCCGACGATCCCGAGCTGACGGAGTGGCTGCAGCGCGGGATGCGCGCGGTACGCTGAGCGCGCGGCTATCTGCCCGTCGGCTTCTCCTCCGGCACGACGCCTTCGCCGGTGCGCACGAACCGCTCGACGCGCGGGTCGCGGATCAGGATCTCGTTCACGTAGGAGAAGACCTCGCGCGCCGTCTCGCTGCCCAGCGCCTCCTCGCGCGTGAGCAGCGCGCCGAGCTCCGGCTTTCCCTGCACACCCCACGGCGTCGTCGCCGCGTCGATGATCATGAATTGCGGCCGGCCGTCGACTTTGCGGCACTCGAGGCCCACCGCCCGCCGCTCGGCCGCGACCCCGTGCTCGTCCCAGCGGCCGACGGAGAGGAACCAGACCATCCCGTGATCCGGCCGCCCGGCCGTCCAGCGCACGTAGTAGACGGCGCGCGTGCCTTCGCCGAGGTGGACCCAGCCCCAGACCGTCTGCATGAGACCTCCGCAGTGCGGGCAGGGGCCGTGCGTCTTCTGAAGCGTCGGCTGGATGATGACGGGAGGCATTCGGATACTCGTCGGCTCGGTCGTTCGTCTTCAGACGACTGACTCCCGCGAGACCTCACGTGCCCGGCTCCGCTCCCCCATCCGCGACCGAGGTCTTCGACCGCGTCTGGGCGTTGACCATCGTCGTCCGTGTCGCCGTCGAGCTTCCGGTGCCCGCGGAGCTCCGCGCCGCGCTCGCCGCGATGCCGGTCGGTGACCGCAAGGAGGTGGAGCACCGCGGCGAGACGCAGATCTCCTCCCTCCGCGAGCAGCTCGACGCGAACGGGGCGCTCGTCCATCTCACGGAGCGCGAGCGCACCTTCCTCTTCACCCCCGCGCACGCGGTCCCCGACGACGAGTGGATGCTCGCCATCACCCGCCTCGAGGCATTGCGCACGCTCGCCTGGTCGCTCGGCGCGCTTCCGGACCTTCCTCCCTTCGACGCCGATCCGTCGACCGCGGTGCTCGACGCGTTGCAGGGCACTGACGGCACGCTGTCGCTGCGGCCGCGCGAGGAGATCGAGCGCATGCGCGAGCTCGCCGGGCTCTGGTTCTGGCGGAGTCGCACCCGCGCCTTGCGCGACGGGCTCTGGCCGCTCCCGGCCGGCGTCACGCACGCACAGCTCGACGATGCCGTGCGGGACGCTGCCGCCGGCGCGGTCGCGGACGGGATGATCGCCTCGGCGATCGACGGCGACCTTCCGGCGAAGGGGAAGGCCTACCGCGCGTTAGGCGCCGCGGAATGGCGCCAGGTCAGCACGACGACGAACCAGCGGCTGCACGCGCTGAACTGGCTCTGCGGCCGCGCGCCGGAGAACGACTGGGAGCGCACGCCGCTCGAGGTATGAGCCCCGCGAGCCTCACGATCCGGCGTGACCCGGCGCGCGCTCCGCACGTCAACAGCGATCCCGCACCACCTACCCGTCATCCACATCCGCATGTCGGCTACCCATCCGCACCAGCTCGCACTTCCGCAGGAGCTCCTCGACGACCCGAACGCCCGCGAGCTGGCCCGGGTCTGGTTCAGCGAGGAGCGCCAGACGCTCCTCATCGACGCGCGCGTCATCGACGAGCCGGCGGCGTGGGGGCTGTTCGCGCTCGACCTCATGAAGCACGCGGCGCGCGCCTACGCACAGCAGGGCGGGATTTCGAAGGAGGACGCGTACAAGCGCATGCTCGCCATGTTCGCGGCGGAGATGAAGAACCCGACCGAGCCGCTGTAGCCCGCCCGGCGCTCCGTGACCCTCGCGCCATGACGACCCCGGACTCGCTCTCCATCGGCCCGCACGACCCGCACCCGATCGCCACCGCGGCACGCGTCGAGGACACGGACCAGTTCTTCCGCGCCTTCCAGTGGATCGAGGCGAAGACCCGGAAGGTCGCGATCGAGAAGCTCCCGGAGCCGCTGCGGATGATGCGGGTGCTCCTGCACCTCGCGTTGGAGCTGCCATCGAACGGGATCGCGGGCTTCATCACGAAGTGGGCACCCGACCAGCAGGTCGGCGTCTACGC
>DATAIN010000497.1:0-3245 GCA_036262635.1 Gemmatimonadaceae bacterium
CGATCTGTGACCGCCTCGCTGGCCCTGGGGGCGGGCATCGCGAGCGCGCAATCGTTCAACGTCGATTCACTCGCCGGCGTGCTGTCGTCGACGAACAGCGTCCGCGTCCGCGCCGAAGTGGTCGGACGACTGAACGCGCTCCCGCTCGCCGAGCTCACCCCCGCGGCGCGCTCGGCGCTCGTGCGTCTGCTCGACGCGGAAGCCGACCATACGCTTCCGGGCGATCCACAGCCGATCGCCGAGGGGGACGAAGTCTATGACGAGTACGTCGTCGACCTCGCGGGCGGCGTGCTCCGGCTCGACGATCCCGCGTCGCTGCGCGCCATGACGCGGGTCGGCCTCCAGACCTCGCACGACGTCCAGCGCTGGGTGGCCTCCTTCGGCGCGCAGAGCCTGCCGCATCTCGACGCGGTGTGGGCGGAGCAGCCCGCGGAGCGACCGGTGATCGTGACCACGTGGGCCTTCATGCTCGGCGTCACGGGGCCTGACGCGCTCGTCGCCCGCGACCGCCAGCGCGTACTGACGTCGATCATGGGCGCGGCCGAAGCGTATCCGATCGCCTTCGCCGGCGCGGCGCGCGTGGGATCGCTCGTCACGCTCGTGCCATCGCTCTCGCAGATCGCGGCGAGCTCGCCGAGCGAGATCGCGCGCAATCGCGCCGCGTACGCGGCGCAGCTCCTCGCGCCGGCGCGGGACGCGCTGACGCCGGCGCAGATGCTCGCGCAGACCCTCGAGCTCGCGCGTGGCTTCTGCGTTCGTCCGGGCGAGGGGAACGACGCGCGCGCGAACGTGCACCCCAACCGGCCGGCGGCGTGCGGCAAGGTGCGCGGCGCGCTCAATCGCGCCCGTGCCGCGCTGGGCGAGGGACGCACCGACGACGCGCGGACCGAGCTGCAGAGCGCCGCATCCGTCGCGGAGCAGGCGAGCACGGACGGCGTCTTCACCGCGGTCGAAGCGGCGGCGGTGCGCGGAAACGTCGAGTACCTGCTCGCGCGGATCTGAGCAGGCAACGGAAAAAAGCACAAACCCGGCGAGCTCGCGCGAGCTCGCCGGGTTTGTCGTTCTCTCCGCGCGCGCCGCGCTACAACCCCCGCCTCGCGCTCTCGTCGAGCATCCACGCCGAGCCCTGGCGCTGCTCGTACTTGTGATGGATGCGGGCCATGTCCTCCACCATCGCCCGGAACTCGGCGTCGGAGAATTCCGGGACAAAGCGCCGGATGCGGTCAGCGATCTCGGCCTTCAGCATCTCGAACCGTTCCTGATCGCGATCCATGAGGGTGCGGACCGCGCAAGTGCCATTCCACGGTCTGCCATCGAACAGTCAACTCCGGCCGCGAATCGCGAGCCCGATCATGAGCCCCGGCGAGGAGGCGGCTGCTCCGTGTAGTACTCGTCGATGCAGCGCGTGATCACCCGCGCGAGCGTCGCGTCCGCGGTGTCGCGGGGTGCGCGCCGCGCCTCGGGCAGCTCGACCCACGCCGCCTTGACGACGAGGAGCAGCTGCTCGGCGCGGAGCCCATCGGCGCGCGCGTGGACGGACGCGCTGCGGAGCAGCTCGCGCGTCTGATCGTCGAACGGGCCGTCGGTACCGTCTGATGGGACGGTCCCGCGCAGCGCGGCGGACAGTGCGTGCTGGATCAGCTCGCGGAGCGGCGAAGTGCCGTTCGCGGTCAGCGGGGCGTCCGCGCCACCATCAGTGCGTCGTGAAGTCATCTCGGAGTGCGTCATGCCATCTCGACGTTCACGTCGAAAGCGAAGATCAACGAGGTGCCAGAAACGGCGTCGCAACTCCGGCCCTATGTGTTCCAACGACGGCGCCGGCCGACCGATCGGGGAGAAGACCCGATGAAGGATTCCCGCGCCGGCGCGCGCCTCGGGCGGCGCCCTCATCGTCGGCGGCTCGGCGGAAGAAGGCGTTCGGTGTGCGCGCGCACCACGCGATAGCACGCGCACGACGCGCGTTCCAGGCCGGCGCGGTCGGCGATCTCCACCCAGCCGCGCACATAACGAACGAGGCCGAGGTCCTGCAGCGCGCGCATCGCGATCGTCACGCCGGGGCGCCTGACGCTGAGCATGAAGGCGAGGAACTCGTGCGTGAGCGGGAATGCGTCGCCCTCCGCCCGATCGTGCGTCATGAGCAGCCAGCGAGCGCAACGCTCCTGAACGAGGTGCGCGCCGTTGCAGGCCGCGCTCTGCGCGACCTGCGTGAGAAAGGCCTGCGTGTAGCGGAGGAGCACCTGGTGAAGCGCGCCGGGCACGCTCGCGAAGCTCGCGAATGCATCTGCCTTCATCCGCGCCGCCATCCCCGGGACCTGCGCGAACGCGCGCAGCGGTGACCTGTCGTCACCCAGGAAGAGCGGGAGGCCGACCATGCCCTCGCAGCCGACGGTGCCCACCTCGACGGCTTTCGCTTCGTCCATCAGATTGACGATGGACGCGACCATCGTCATCGGAAAGTAGACGTGGCGAATCGGCTCTTCCGGCTCGATCAGCACCTGGCGCTGCGCGTAGTGCACGAGCTCGAGATGCGACCGCGCCCGCTCGTAATCCTCGGGTGGAAGCGCGCCGAGCAGGCGGTTCCGGAGGAGCTCCTCGGGCGCAACAGCGACGGCAGGCATCATCGCGCGTCGCGGAGCGTCGGCAGGCGGCGTCGCGCGCGTGCCCGGCGCGGAACAGCTCCGCGCAGTAGAGAACAGTCTGAGGGCCTGGGTGTCAGGCATGGCTCCAGCGAGAAACCTTCGTGGGTGGGGCGTCTCCCGGACGATACGCCGCACCCGCGAGTCGCTGTAGCGGGACTATCGGCAGCGCCGTGTCAGGGCATGTCCTGACACGGCGCCGCGACCGTCATGTGCGGATGTCGATCGGTCGCGATCAGTCGCGCGACCGATCCGTCGAGTCGCCGAGCCATCCCTGACGCGCGGCGTAGCGCACGATGTCGACCCGCGTCCGCAGGCCGAGCTTCTCGGCCATCCGCCCCTTGTAGGTCTCGACGGTCTTCACGCTGAGGCCAAGCTCCGCGGCGATCTCCTTGTTGCTGAATCCGCGAGCGATGCGCACGAGCACCTCGCGCTCGCGATCGCTCAGCGAATCGCCCGGCGCCTCATCGACCGCTTCCGCCGACTGGAGGTACCCGTTCACCATCATCGCGGTGATCGAGGGATCGAGGTAGGTGCCGCCGGCGGCGACAGTGCGCACGGCGTGCACGAGCTCGAGATGCGACCGCGCCCGCTCGTAATCCTCGGGTG
>DATAIN010000498.1:0-9124 GCA_036262635.1 Gemmatimonadaceae bacterium
CGTCGGGCCGCTCGCGCTCGAGCAGCTCGCGCATCGCCGCGTACGCGGCGCTGTCGACATGGGTGTCCCCGTCGATCTGGCCGAAGAAGCGCGGCGTAGCGCGCCATCGTCCCGCCGCACGCGCTCTCGGGGTCGTCGGGATGGCCCCCCGCGACGAGGATCTTCAGCTTCGCGCCGGAGCGCGAGCTCGCCGCACCTGACAGCGGCAACGGTCTGCCGCCGAGCGCGGCAAGAGTGATAGGGACCGTGAGGCGCCGGAGCGCATCGCGTCGAGAGGCGTTGTGCATGACGAGACGACGATGTCGCTCCGTGTCTCTCTCGGCAACCCCACGGATGTTTGCGTTGACTTTCCGACCGGGACGCCTATGGTGGAGGTCCCTCAGAAGCTGTGATGCGCGGGGCGAGCCGCACGTGAACGAAGATCGCCCATGCCTCGCGCGGAGCTAATCGCGAAACCGGCTGAGTGGAGCGCCCATGGCGCTCCGCCGTCGGTTTTTTGTCGTGCCCTCTCCCCCCCACTCGACCGCATCCGCGGCAGGAGGCAGCGATGGCTCGTCGTCTCACCACTCTCCCTCGCGCAACGCTCCGTCCCCATCGTCGCATCGCGCTTGGCTGTGTCGCGGTTGCGCTCGCGACGCTCGCCGCCTGCGCAGACCAGGGGACCGCGCCGTCCGCGGCCGCGCCGTCGCTCGCCTCGTCGAGCTCCACGCCCTTCGACCTGAACGCCGCACCCCTGACGCTCGCCTGGCAGTCGACGGCTCGGCACCTCGTCGCGACCCATCCCGCGTTCTCGCCGATCATCGCCGGACGCCTCTACGCGCTGTACAGCGTCGGCCAGTACGGAGCGGTCGTCGCGGCCGACGAAGCGCAGGCATCGGGGGGTGGAGGGCGCGCATTGTACGAGGCGCGTCGTGGGGCGATCGCGGGCGCGTCGGCGGCGATCCTCGCCGCCTTCTTTCCCGACGCGGCGACCATGCTCGATGACCAGCTCGCGAGCGACGGCGCCGCGGGTCCGGGCGGAACGCACCCGCACTTCACGCGCGGTGTCGCGATCGGCCGCGAGATGGCCGCACGCATCAGCGATCGGGCAGCCCACGATGGGTTCTCGCTGCGCTGGAACGGCCTGCAGCCGCCGGATCCACTCGGCGGCGGCTGGGTCGGCAATGGCGCGGCGCCGGCGGGATTCCAGTACCCGGCGATGAGGCCCTGGTATCTCACCAGCCAGGACCAGTTCCGTCCCCCGCCACCGCCGGCTCGCGGCTCCGCGGACTTTCTTGCCGACCTCGGCGCGGTGCGCGTCGCGACGACAGGGCGCACCCCGGCGGACAGCCTGATGGCGAACTTCTGGAATTTCACCAACGGCACCATCACCCCGCTCGGCTACTGGGACGAACGCGCCGCCGAGTACGTCGCGGCGGCGGGGCTCGACGAGCGCGAGGCGGCGCACGTCTTCGCGCTCGTGAACAGCACCGCGGCCGACGCCACCATCGGCTGCTGGGAGGCGAAGTACCACTACATGCTGATTCGCCCCTCGCGGGCCGACGCGACGATCAGGCTCGTGGGCGGAGTGCCCGGCTTCCCGTACAACCTCCCGAACCATCCGTCATATCCGTCGGGGCACTCCTGCGTCTCGGCGTCCGCGGCGCGTGTGATCGAGCACTTCTTCCCGGCGAGCACCGCGACGCTCGAGGCCATGGTCGCGGAGGCCGGGCGGTCACGGGTCGTCGGCGGGATCCACTATCCCTTCGACATCTCCGCGGGCCAGGCGCTCGGCCGCGCCGTCGCCGACTGGGCGATCGCCTACGACCGGCAGCCGGGCGGGCTGCTCGCGGCGCTCCAGCGTTAGGCAGGGCGGGACGCGGGTCGTCGCTTGCGGCGGGCGCCGAGCGGTCGTAAGCTCGGTCGCCCGCCGTCACCCGGCCTCCGCCACCTCGCCATGCGTCTCGTCACGCTCGACTGGATCATCGTCGTCGTCTCGATCGGCATCTCCTTCCTCCCGGCGGTGCTCCTCGCCCGCCGCGCCGGGTCGAGCACCGCCGAGTTCTTCACCTCCGGACGCGCCGCACCCTGGTGGCTGATCGGCGTCTCGATGGTCGCGACGACCTTCAGCACCGACACACCGAACCTCGTCACCAACCTCGTTCGCGAGCACGGCGTCGCGAACAACTGGGCCTGGTGGTCGTTCCTCCTCACCGGGATGGCGACGGTGTTCTTCTACGCGCGGCTCTGGCGGCGCTCGGGGGTGCTCACCGATCTCGAGTTCTACGAGCTCCGCTACTCGGGCCGCGCGGCGACGTTCGTCCGCGGCTTCCGCGCGCTCTACCTCGGGCTGTTCTTCAACTGCGTGATCATGGCGACGGTGAACCTCGCCGCCGCGAAGATCGCGAACGTGCTCCTTGGCTGGCCGATGTGGCAGACGCTGGCCGCCTGCGCGGTGCTCAACGTCGCCTTCGCGGCGACGTCGGGGCTGTGGGGAGTGCTCGTCACCGACTTCATCCAGTTCGGGATCGCGATGACGGGCTCCTTCGCGGCGGCGTACTACGCGTTGCAGCGCCCCGAGGTCGGTGGGCTGCGCCAGCTCATCGCGCGCAGCGATCCGGCGACGTTAGGCATGATCCCCGATTTCGGGGACTGGGGACTCCTGCTCTCGGTGCTGATCATCCCGCTCACCATCCAGTGGTGGTCGGTGTGGTATCCCGGCGCCGAGCCGGGGGGCGGCAGCTACATCGCGCAGCGGATGCTCGCCGCGAAGAGCGAGGAGGACGCGCTCTCGGGGACGCTCTTCTTCAACGTCGCGCACTACGCGCTGCGCCCGTGGCCGTGGATCATCGTCGCGCTCAGCTCCCTGCTCGTCTTTCCCCGGCTCGACGACATCCGCCGCACCTTCCCGTACGTGGACCCGTCGCTCATCGGGCACGACCTGGCGTACCCGGCGATGCTGACCTTCCTTCCGCACGGCGTGCTCGGCCTCATGATCGCCGGGCTGCTCGCCGCCTACGTCTCGACGCTCTCGACGCACCTCAACTGGGGCACGTCGTATCTGGTGCACGACTTCTACCGCCGCTTCGCGCGGCCGGGACGAACGGAGACGCACTACGTCGCGGTCGGACGCCTCATCACGGGCGTGCTGATGCTCCTCGCCGCCCTGCTCACCTTCGTCCTCCAGTCGGCGCGGCAGAGCTTCGAGCTGATGCTCTCCGTCGGCGCGGGGACCGGGCTGCTCTACCTGCTGCGCTGGTTCTGGTGGCGGGTGAGCGCGTGGAGCGAGATCGCGGCGATGGTGAGCTCCTTCCTCCTCGCGGTCCTCTTCGTCCTGCTCGGGAAGATGGGCGTCGCGCTTCCGTCGCACATCGCGCTCATCATCTCCGTCGCGGCGACGACCATCGTCTGGGTGACGGTCGCCTACGCCGGCCCGCCGACGGCGCGCGAGACGCTCGTCTCCTTCTACGAGCGGGTCCGCCCCCCGGGCCCCGGCTGGAACGCGATCCGCCGCGCGACGAGTCTCCCCGCATCGCCCGACAGCCTGCCGATGATGTTCCTCGGCTGGACGTTAGGCTGCGCGTTCGTGTACGCAGCGCTGTTCGGGGCGGGGAGCTTTCTCTACGGAAAGACGACGCAGGGGCTGGTGTGGCTGGTCGTGTTCGTGGTGAGCGGAGTCGGGCTGCTGCGACTGCTGCCCCGGCTGTGGGCGCGGCCGAGCCGATGAATACTTGGCGATGAATAACAGGAGCCGTGGAGAGCATGGAGGGGTTTTGAAGAGACGTTGCTCCATTCAACCCCCTCCCTGCTCTCCACGGCTGCTGTAAATAACGGTAGGCTCCACGGCTCCTGTAAATGACGACAGGCTTCGGAGCTCACAACTCCAGGCGTCGGATGCCGTCCTTCATCAGCTCGACGTGGAAGTTGAAGAGAAGCCCGACGCGAATGCCGGAGAGTTTCATGTAGGTCAGCACCTGCGCGGAGAAGATGGGATGGAGATGCTCCACCGCCTTGACCTCGACGATCACGCGGTCGTCGACCACGAGGTCGATGCGGTAGCCCGCGTCGAGATCGATGTTCTTGTACCTCAAAGGCAGGATCACTTACCGCCTGACGGCCAGCCCGCGGAGCCCGAGCTCGTATGCCAGGCAGGTCTCGTAGCTCGACTCCAGCAGCCCGCAGCCGAGCAGTCTGTGAACCTCGATCGCACCGCCGATGATGTCGCGGGTGAGTGTGTCGCTCGAGGGCGATATGCGTTCGATCCCCATAGCCAACGAGTGCTCCACTGCGTCATCCCGCCGTCATCCACAGCTATCGAGCACCTCCCAACGACCCCCTCCCTGCCCTCCACGCCTCCTGTTACCAACAAGCAGTTGAGCGAGCCATGACCACGACCGCCGCCCTCCTCTCCGCCGGGATGAGTCACGACGCGGCGCGCGCGAAGGCCGAGCTCTTCGCGCGCGCGCGGACGGCGCTTGCCCCCGTGGCGAGCTCGGCGCACCCGCTTGCCCTCTTCGTCCCCGGCCGCGTCGAGCTGCTCGGCAAGCACACCGACTATGCGGGGGGACGCAGCCTGCTCGCGGCGGTGGAGCGCGGGATCTGTCTCCTCGCCTCGCCACGCGCCGACCTCATGATGCGCGTCATCGACGCGCGCGCCGGCGAGGAGGCGGTGTTCGCGATCGACCCGGCGCTCGAGCCGGCGGTCGGCCTCTGGTCGAACTATCCGATGACCGTCGCCCGCCGGGTTGCGCGCAACTTTCCGGAGCTGTCGCGCGGAGCCGACATCGCCTTCGCGAGCGATCTCCCGCCCGCGGCGGGGATGAGCAGCTCGAGCGCGTTGATGGTCGCGGTCTTTCTCGCGCTGTCCGATCTCAACTCGCTCGAGCAGACGCCGGAGTGGCGCGGCGCGATCCGCTCGCGCGAGGAGCTCGCGGCGTACCTCGGCTGCGTCGAGAATGGACAGAGCTTCGGGCCGCTCAGCGGCGATCGTGGGGTGGGCACCTTCGGCGGGAGCGAGGATCACGTCGCGATGCTCTGCTGCGAGGCGGGGACGGTCAGCCAGTACGCGTTCCGCCCCGTGCGACGCGAGCGCGTCGTCACCTTTCCCGAGGACCACATCCTCGTCATCGCGACGAGCGGCGTCGTCGCCGAGAAGACCGGGGCTGCGCGGGAAAAGTACAATCGGGCCGCGCTCGAGTCGCGCGCGATCATCGATGCCTGGAACGCCGCGACCGCGGAAGGCGCGTCGTCACTCGGCGACGTCGTCGCCCGCGGGCCCGACGCGGCGCGCCGGCTCGCCGCGATCCTCACGAAACCCGCGCTGCGTGACCGGCTCGCGCAGTTCGTCGACGAGAACGAGACGATCGTTCCCGGCGCCACCGCTGCTCTCGCGGGTGGTGACTACGCAGCGTTAGGCGCGCTGGTCGACCGCTCGCAGCAGAACGCCGAGCGGGTGCTCGGCAACCAGGTGCCCGAGACCATCCATCTCGCCCGCACCGCGCGCACCCTCGGCGCGGTCGCCGCGTCGGCGTTCGGGGCGGGATTCGGTGGGAGCGTGTGGGCGCTCGTCCCGCGCGCGGCTGCCGAGCGCTTCGCGCGCGAGTGGTCGAGCGCGTACCTCGCGGCGTATCCCGCGCGTCGCGGACGCGCCGAGGTGTTCCTGACGCGGCCGGGTCCTCCCGCGTCGCGGCTCGCATGAGCGCGCGCGGCGTGTCGCCGCGGAAGGCGGTAATCCTCGCCCGCGGGCTCGGCACCAGGATGCGCGCCCGCGACGTTGCCGCCTCGCTCGCGCCGGAGCAGGCCGCCGCGGCGGATCAGGGAGTGAAGGCGATGATCCCCGTTGGTCGCCCCTTTCTCGACTACGTCCTCGGCGCGATCGCCGACGCCGGATTCAGCGAGGTGTGTCTCGTCGTCGGGCCCGAGCACGGGACGATCCGCGACCATTATACGCGCACAGTAGTGCCACGCCGGCTGCGCGTGGCCTTCGCGGTTCAGCCCGAGCCGCGCGGCACCGCCGACGCGGTGCTCGCGGCGGCGGAGTTCGTGCGCGACGAGCCGTTCCTCGTCCTGAACGGCGACAACTACTATCCCGCCGACGTTCTGGCGTCGCTGCGGCGCACTCCCGCCCCCGCGACCGCCGGCTTCTCGCGCGCCGGACTGCTCCGCGACGGGCAGATCCCGCCCCAGCGCATCGCGCGCTACGCCCTGCTCGACGTGAACCCCGACGGCCTGCTGCGCCGCATCGTCGAGAAGCCTGACGGCGCTACGTTGCGAGAGCTCGGCGACGCGCCGGTGAGCATGAACTGCTGGCTGCTCACCGCCGAGATCGTCGAGGCATGTCGCCAGGTGACGCCCTCGGCTCGCGGAGAGCTCGAGCTGCCGGGCGCGGTGCAGTACGCGATCGAGCGGATGGGCGTGCATCTGCACGTGCTGCCCGTGGATGCATCCGTGCTCGACCTGTCGCACCGCTCGGACATCGCGAGGGTCGCGCAGCGGCTGAGAGACGTCAGGGTCGAGCTGTGAGACTGGAGCTGTTGCAACAGCTATTCAGACACCGAGAAAACTCGTTCTCTGTGTTTCAGATACACAGCCACCGGTCAACAAGCACAAACTGACGGCCGAATGACGCGAGCCTTGATCGTCCAGGATGTCCGTCCGAGACGAGGATCCGCTCACTCGTCGCATCATCGGTGCGGCGATGCAGGTGCATCGCAGACTCGGTCCCGGCCTGTTCGAGGCGGTATACGAGGAGTGCCTCGCCTGGGAGCTGGCGGATCGACGCCTCGCGATCCAGCGACAGATGCCCATCCCTGTTCGCTATCGGGGCGTGAGTTTACCGATCGGCTATCGCTGCTCGACCTCCACACCGCCCTCGTCATCAACTTCAACGTCGACCGACTGAAGGACGGCGTGCGCCGGCTGGTGCGCTGAGGGTGCTCTTCCAAAAAGCATTGAAACACCGAGAAAGAAGCGTTACTCAAGGAGAACGGAGCGCTACCAGAGGAGCTATCGCTTAAGCCACCTCTCCTTGGTTGATGCAGTTTTCTCCTTTGGTAGCGCCGTGTTCTCTGTGTTTCATCTACCCAGCCACAATCCCACGTCCCCCCCGGGGGTCTCTCATGTCCGACGACATCGAACGCCGCGATTTCCTGAAGACACTCGCCGTCGCAGGGGCCGGCCTCGGACTCGGCGCTTGCGCACCGGGAGCCATCGGAAGCGCAGCCACTCCGCCCGCGACGAAGGCTCTGCCCCCCGCGAGCCCGCAGCTCTTCACCGCCCCGCCCCTCGCAAAAGTCCGCGTCGGCTTCGTCGGGGTCGGGCATCAGGGGACGAGCCACGTCCAGAACTTCACGAAGATTCCCGGCGTCGAGATCCGGGCGATCTGCGATCTCCTCCCCGAGCACGTCGCGCGCGCGCAGAAGATCGTCACCGACGCCGGGCAGCCGCAGCCCGTGGGCTACTCGCGCGGGCCGGAGGACTATCGGCGCATGTGCACCGAGGCCGACGTCGACCTCGTCTTCAACGCGACGCCGTGGGAGCTGCACGCGCCGGTGATGCTCGCCGCGATGCGTGCCGGGAAGCACGCGGCGACCGAGGTGCCGATGGCGGTGAGCCTCGACGAGCTGTGGGAGCTCGTCGAGACCGCGGAGCAGACCAGGCGGCACTGCGTCATGATGGAGAACTGCTGCTACGATCGCACCGAGATGATGATCCTCCGCATGGTGCGGCAGGGCGCCTTCGGCGAGCTGCTCCACGCCGAGTGCGGCTACCTGCACGACCTGCGCACCCTCAAGCTCACCGACTTCTACGTCAACCGCTGGCGGGTGCAGCACTCCATCCGCCGCAACGGTGACCTCTATCCGACCCACGGCATCGGGCCCGTCGCGCAGTGGATGAACGTCAACCGCGGCAACAGCTTCGACTACCTCGTCTCGATGGCGAGCAACTCGCGCGGCCTCAACCTGTGGGCGGCCGAGCACATCGACCCGAACAGCGCCGAGGCGAAGCAGCGCTACGCGTTAGGCGACGTCGTCACGACGATGATCCGGACGACCGGCGGCCAGACGATCCTCGTCACCCACGACACCGACTCGCCGCGCCCGTACAGCCGCAACATCCTCCTCCAGGGCACGAAGGGGCTGATCCGGAAGTATCCCGAGGAGAAGATCTACCTCGAGGGACGCAGCCCCGAGGACCAGTGGGAGCCGGCGACGCCGTACCGCGCCCAGTACGAGCACCCGATCTGGAAGTCGCTCGAGGAGCGCTCGGCCGGGGCGGGACACGGCGGGATGGACTACATCGAGGACTTCCGGCTGGTCCAGAGCCTGCGCAGCGGCGCGCCGACGGACATGGACGTCTACGACGGCGCGGCGTGCACGAGCGTGATCATGCTCAGCGAGCGCTCCATCGCCGACCGCAGCCGCCCGCAGGACTGCCCCGACTTCACCCGCGGCGCCTGGAAGGCGCGGCCGCCGTTAGGCATCGTCGACGCGGATGGGTCCGCGGTGAGCGCTATCGGAACATCGCCGGGTTGATCTCGAGCGCGACCTCGCTCACGTGGTCCGCCGGCAGGCCGGCGCGGCGGGCGTGTTCGAGCACCGCTTCCACGCTCGGCGCGTCGTACTCGCAATAGATCTTTCCCTCGGCGTCCGAGACGTAGCTGCGGATCCAGACGACGCCGCTCATCCCGTCGAGGACCTCGTTCGAGCGGCGGCCGGCGGCGGCGAGCTCGGTGCGCGAGAGAGTCCCGACGTTCCGCTCGATGATGTAACGCGGCATTGACCGGCTCCGGTTGAAGGTTCGGTCGTCAGAGTCCCGACGACCGGCGCAGCTGCTGGCAGGCGGCGAGGAGCTCCGCGTCGGCACAGGCGGCGGCGGCGCGCTCGGCGAGCGCCACCGCCTCCCGCGCCCGATCGGGACGGTCGCGCGCGACGTGCGCCCGCGCAAGGAGGTGCAGCATCCACCCCTCCCCGCGCACGTCGCCGAGCGCGCGCCGGATGCCGAGCGATGCCTCGAGGTAGGAGAGCGCGTCGTTCCACTCGTCGAGGTCGAGCGCGATCTCGCCGAGCAGCGCGAGCGCGTGTCCCTCCAGCCGTCGGTCGCCCGTGCGTCGGTGGACCACGAGCGCATCGCGCAGCCGATCGCG
>DATAIN010000499.1:0-2020 GCA_036262635.1 Gemmatimonadaceae bacterium
CGTCGGCTTCGACGATCTCCGCCTTCCCGTCGATGACGAGGCGGAGGGCGCGACGCAGGGGGACCATCGTCAGGGGCTCGAACGACGCGTTCAGTGCCAGACAGCCAACGATCACGAACGTCCCTCCCTGTGCGGCGTGAGGTGGAGCGAATCCCGCTGGATGCGGGAGCTTCCCCTTACTAGAACGACGACCGCGGCCGTTGCTCCGTTACGCCCGGCAGCCCTTCGCCGGCGAAGCTAACGACGCGGGTCCAGCAACGACAAGACGCCCGGCCATGCTGCGCTCGGGCGTCTGATCAGGGTCTCGCGTCACCGGGCGACTCTCAGCGAGTCGCGCCCGCTGTCGCGGGAACCATGGTCAGCCAACCGTGCTTGTCGGCGACTCGACCCGTCGCGATCCCCATGTACCGCTCCTGGATCGCGAGGGTGATCGGCCCCGGCTTCCCCGCCCCGACCGGAATCCGGTCCACCGAGCGGATCGGCGTGATCTCCGCCGCGGTGCCGGTGAAGAACAGCTCGTCCGCGACGTAGAGCATCTCGCGCGGAATCTGCTGCTCGCGCACCGTGTAGCCGAGGTCGCGCGCGATGTGCGCCACCGAGTCGCGCGTGATTCCGTTCAGGATCGACGACGAGAGCGGCGAGGTGTAGAGCACCTCGTCGCGCACGATGAAGAGATTCTCACCACTCCCCTCGGAGACGTACCCGAAGGTGTCGAGCATGATCCCCTCGGAGTACCCGTCCTGGCGCGCTTCGGCCTTAGCGAGCTGCGAGTTCAGGTAGTTCCCGCCCGCCTTCGCGAGCGTCGGGAAGGTGCTCGGCGCGGCACGGCGCCAGCTCGAGACGCGGACATCGACCCCGTTCGCGAGCGCGTCGTGGCCGAGGTAGGTGCCCCAGTGCCAGGCGATGATGAACGTCTCGACCGGGATGCCGGTCTGGAAGACGCCCATCTGCTCTCCGCCGCGAATGACGAGGGGGCGGAGATAGCAGGCATTCAGGTCGTTCGCGGCGACGGTGTCGATCGAGGCCTGGACGAGATCCTCGAGCGAGTGCTCGATCGGGAGCCGGTAGATCTTGCAGGAGTCCAGCAGCCGCCGCATGTGCTCACGGAGGCGGAAGATCGCCGGACCGTTCGGGGTCTCATAGCAGCGCATCCCCTCGAACACGCTGGAGCCATAGTGCACGACGTGGCTCATGACGTGGATGGTGGCGTCCGCCCACTCCACCATCCGACCGTCGCGCCAGATTTTCTGCGTCCGCCCGTTCGCTGAAGCCATGGTCACCCCTGTGTTGCCGAAAGCTAACCGCCGGGGCGGCCGGCTCGCTACGGGACGCCCGTCTCGCGGGGGGAGCGGTCAGTCCGCCGAGACGGCGCGCTGCTTCGCCCACTCGCGCAGGTCGTCGAGCTTCTCGGCCATCGTCTGCGAGAGGGGACGCGTGTCGTCGATCTCGCGGAGGAGGATGTCGCTCGCGAGCTGGCGGCCGCCGGAGAAGGCGGTGTAGAGGCCGGAAACGATCGCCTGCTCGATCTCGGCGCCGCTGAATCCCTCTGTGGCGACGACGAGGGCGTCGAGGTCGAAGGACGCGGGATCCTGCTTCCGCTTCTTCAGATGGATCTCGAAGATCGAGCGGCGCGCCTCGGGCTTCGGCAGGTCGACGAAGAACACCTCGTCGAAGCGTCCCTTGCGAATGAACTCGGGCGGGAGCTTGGCGACGTCGTTCGAGGTCGCGACGACGAAGACGTCGCCCTGGCGGTCCTGAAGCCAGGAGAGGAAGGTGCCGAAGACGCGTCGTGACACGCCGCCGTCGTCCTCGCCCGCGCCGTCGGAGAAGGCCTTCTCCAGCTCGTCGATCCAGAGGATGATCGGGGCGAGGCGCTCGGCCATGCGCATCGCGCGCTTGAAGTTCTTCTCGCTGTTGCCGACGTACTTGTCGAAGAGATTGGCCGGATCGAGCTTGAGCAGCGGGAGCCCCCACTCGCGCGAGACTGCCTTCGCGCAGAGGCTCTTCCCGCAGCCGGGAA
>DATAIN010000500.1:0-1654 GCA_036262635.1 Gemmatimonadaceae bacterium
GATCAGCAGATCGCGCGCCTCGAAAAAGGTCAGGCCGCGCGCCTGCAGGTAGAACAACGCATCCTCGTCCAGCTGCCCGATCGCCGCGCCGTGCGTGCACTTCACGTCGTCGGCGAAGATCTCGAGCTGCGGCTTGGTGTCGATCTGCGCGCGCGGTGAGAGGAGCAGGGTGTGGTTCTCCTGCTTACCGTCCGTCTTCTGCGCCTCGGGATGGACGTACACCTTCCCGTTGAAGACGCCATGCGCGGTGTCGTCGAGCACGCCGCGGTAGACCTCGCGGCTGTAGCAGTTCTCCTTCTGATGCTCGATGCGCGTCTGGTGGTCGACGTGCTGCGACCCGTCGGCCATGTACAGACCGTTCAGCGTCGCGCCGCACCCCTCGCCGCCGAGGATCGTCCAGACGTTCGTGCGGGAGAGCGCGGCGCCGGTCGCGAAGGAGAAGGAGACGAAGTGCGAGTCGCGCCCCTGACGCGCGTCGATCGTGCCGACATGGAAGGCGCGCGGGCTCTCGCGCTGGATCTTCAGGTGCGTCACCGTCGCGCCGTCGGCGAGGGAGATCTCCGTCACGGCGTTGGTGAAGTACACCGCCTCGCCGGTCGCGACGTAGCTCTCGACGACCGTCGCCTTCGAGTTGCGCTCGGCGACGATGAGGATGCGCGGGTGCGACGCGCCCTTGGCGGCGGCCGCGTCGGCGACGAAGAGCAGATGGATCGGCGCGTCGGCGACGGCGTCCTGCGCGAGGTGGATGACCGCGCCGTCGGTGTGGAGCGCGGCGTTGAGCGCGATGAACGCGGTCTGCTCGACGTCGCCGATGGTGCCGAGGTTGTCGCGGACGACGTCCTCCATCTCCTCGCGCGCCTCGGCGAGGGGAAGGACGCGCACCCCCGCGCTCGCGACGCCGGCGCTCGAGAGCTCGGCGTCGTAGCGGCCGTTGACGAAGACGAGCGTCGTCCAGGCGCCCTGCCCGAAGGTGTACGGCGCGAGCGTCTCACGCGTGACCTCGCCGCCCGGCTCGCTGATCGCGCGCACGTCCAGCTCGGCGATGCGCGCGGCGCTGGTGTACTTCCAGTCCTCGTCGCGCGTCGTCGGGAAGCCGACCGCGGCGAAGCGCTCGGCGCCGCGCGCGCGGAGATCGCGCAGCCAGCGCGGCTCGCCGTCGCGTTCGGTCGCCGCGCGGACGTCGTCGAGGAAGGCCGCGGTGCTCACGCCGCTGCTCCCGCGGTGCCGGTCAGCCAGTCGTAGCCCTTCGCCTCGAGCTCGAGGGCGAGCTCCTTGCCGCCCGACTTCACGATGCGTCCGTTGGCGAGCACGTGGACGAAATCGGGGACGATGTGGTTGAGCAGCCGCTGGTAGTGCGTGACGACGATCGTCGCGCGGTCGGGCCGGCGGAGCGCGTTCACCCCGTTCGCGACGACGCGCAGCGCATCGATGTCGAGGCCCGAGTCGGTCTCGTCGAGGATCGCGAGCTTCGGCTCGAGCACCGCCATCTGCAGGATCTCGTTGCGCTTCTTCTCGCCGCCGGAGAACCCGGTGTTCACCGAGCGGTTGAGCATGACGTCGCTCATCTCGACCATCTTGAGCTTCTGCTCCATGATGTCGAGGAAGTCCATCGGATCGACCTCCTCCTCGCCGCGTGCCTTGCGGATCTCGTTGT
>DATAIN010000501.1:0-3393 GCA_036262635.1 Gemmatimonadaceae bacterium
TCGCGCCCGGGAGACAGGCGGTTACGCCACCTGTCGTGCCTCCGCGGCGCGCATCCCCCGCCGCTTCCATGCGACGAACAACGCCAGCGCGACCCAGATGCCGATCGGGAAGAGGATGGCGCCCCACTCCCCGGCCAGATCGTACATCATCGCCATCGGCGCCCACATCGTGATGCGCTCGCCCGGCGCCGCGCTCGTGATCTCCCACCACGCCATCGCCGACAGCGCGGCGCAGCCGGCGGCACTCACCAGCAGCGCGCGATTCTGGATCGTGCGCTGCTCCGCGGGCGGACGATCGTCGATCGGGACGAAGTCGCGGTCCATCGACGCATCGCGCGCGCGTGTATAGGTGCGCCAGGTGAGCCAGGCCATGAACACTCCACCGGCGATCGACCCGGCCATCACCGCCGGCTCGAGATCGTCGAACGCGAAGGGCACCGCGAACAGCGCGAGCGTGACCATCGCGAGACGGACGCACGAGAGAATCGCCATTGCGCGCTGGGGGCTGACTGCCTTCCGCGTCTTCGACATGGGGGCCTCGTCTGAAGGGATCGGGGGTCTCCCTTTCAGACGAGCCGCGCGCGAGGGGGGTTACCGCCGGGCGACCCCCGCGAACGCGCTGTTCAGGAACTCGACGATCGCCGGTGCGAAGCCCGGGTGCTTCGGCATCGTCCAGTGGTCCGCCCCCTCGAGCAGCTCGAGCCGCGCGCCGGGAATCGCCTCGGCGAGTCGCCGCGCGTGATGCGTGCCGATCTGCCGGTCGTGCGTGCCGTGCAGCACGAGCACCGGCACGCGGATCTCCGCCGCGCGCTCGACGGGCTTCAGCCGCTCCGGCTCCCACACGATGATCGGCCGCCAGAAGCGGTACACCGCCTTCATCATGAGCGCCGCTGGATAGCCCTTCGCGGCGAGCCACTCCTCCGTCCCCTTCACCGGATCGGAGGGCGAGCCGATCGTCACGATCGCGCGCGGCACCAGACCCTCGCGCGCGCCCTCCGCCGCCGCGAGCAGCGCGGCCGTGCCCCCGAGCGAGTGACCGGCCAGCGCGATCCCCGGCTGCGTCTCGCTGCGCGCGCTCGCCCACCGCCAGACCGCGAGCAGGTCCTCGGTGAAATGGCGCGCCGACACGAACTCGGTCGCATCGCTCTCTCCGTGCCCCAGCGTGTCGAAGAGCGCGACGTGGTATCCCGCGTGGAGCAGCGGCTCGGCGTAGGCGAGCATGTCCGACGCGTGCGACTGCCAACCATGAGTGACGATCACCGTCGGCGCGGCGCCGGACGCGCCGTGGAGCAGCGCGCCGCGGATCCGTCCGTCCGGACGCTCGACCTCGAACGGCGTCGTCGGGAGCCCCAGCGTTTCGGCGCGTCGCTCGCCCCGCCTCCCCTTCGCGCGGAGGAAGCGTCGCGCGAAGGATCGCAGCCAGACATAGCCGGTGATGATGGCGAGGACGAGCGCCGCACCGAGCACCGCGCCGATTGAATTTCTGTTCATTCAGGTCGTCGTCGTGCGTTCGCTGCGCTCGCGGCGCGACATTCGCGCACGATCTCGCGCTCGATGGTCACTTGAATTCACTGCAGGGCCCGACCATCTTTTCGCCTGCTTTGCCCTTGTGAAAATCTTCACAAAGTCGAGTAATACGTTCGGCTTTCTCGAAAGACTCAATTCTACCCAGTCGCGATGATCACGAAAGGGAAGTGGGCGGCCATTCCCGGGCTCGTCGCCCTCGCCGCGTGCGCCATCTTCCTCTCGGCGTACAGCGGGGCGTCGTCTCCCCAGGGAGCCGCGCCGGTCCAGCCGATCAACTTCCCTCATCCGCGGCACGTGCAGACGCTCGGCATGAACTGTCTGTACTGCCACTTCGCGGCCAACAAGTCGCCCGATCCGGGCCTCCCCGCGGTGAGCACCTGCATGGGCTGCCATCAGGTCGTGCACGCGGACAGCGCCGAGATCAAGAAGCTCGCGGGCTACTACTACAAGAACCAGCCGGTGCCGTGGGTGCGCATCCACAAGGTTCCGGAGTACGTCCGCTTCCCGCACATGCGTCACGTGAACGCGGGCGTCACCTGCCAGGACTGTCACGGCCCCGTGCAGCAGATGGGACGTGTCTACCAGGCCAACTCGCTCAACATGGGCTGGTGCCTGAACTGCCACATCGGGAACTACAAGCCCGCCTACAAGGCGCGCTACGACTGCAGCACCTGTCACTACTGATCCGCCCCTGGGCGCCCCGCCGTTAGGCAGGACGCCCGCGTCGCACGAACCGGTTTCGCTCAGCTGTCGCAGGACGTCCCTCGTCCCCCATCGCAGTGTCAGAGCCAGTCTCGCCACACGGACATTCGGCAGTGTCAGAGCCAGTCTCGCCACACGGAAATTTCGCAGTGTCGGAGCCAGCCTCGCCGCAAGGATCCACCGTTCGCCGGCGTGAGTTCCTCAAGGTCCTCGGCGCCGGCACCGCCGCCGTCGCCACCGTCGGCTGCGGAACGGACCACGTCCAGAAGCTGATCCCGTACGTCCACCACCCGGACGAGACGGTCCCCGGTGTGTCGACGTACTACGCGACGACCTGCCGCGAGTGCGCGGCGGCGTGCGGCGTGATCGCCGAGACGCGCGACGGCCGCGTGATCAAGCTCGAGGGAAATCCCGATCATCCACTGTCGCGCGGTGCGCTCTGCGCTCGCGGGCAGGCGGCGCCGCAGGGGCTCTACAACCCCGATCGGTTCCGCGGTCCGATGATCCGGAAGGGCGGCAAGCTCGCGCCGGCGACGTGGCAGGAAGCGATGCAGCTCTTCACGCAGCGCGTCGGCGAGGCGAAGAGCCGGGGACAGGGCGGGGGCGTCGTCTTCGTCAATCAGCACGAGAGCGGCTCCTTCCCGGGCTTCCTCGATGCGTGGCTCGGCGCGAACGGCTTCCCCGCGCACGTCAGCTACGACGCCGAGGCGAACAGCGCGGTGATGGAGGCGAATCGCCAGGCGTACGGCGTCGCCTGGCCGGCGTACCGCTTCACCGCCGCGCGGCTCATCGTCTCCTTCAGCGCCGACTTCCTCGACGGTTGGGGCGCGTCGGTTCCGCAGCAGCTCGACTTCGCCGACGCGCGCGCGAAGCTCGACGGCGCGCCGCGCTTCGTGTACGTCGGTCCTCGCCGCTCGCTCACCGGTCTGAACGCCGACGAGTGGGTTCCCTGCAAGCCGGGGACGGAGCTCGTCGTCGCGCAGGCGCTCTCGGGCGCGATGAGCGCCGAGGCGGCGGCCGCGCAGTGCGACGTTCCCGCGGAGCAGCTGACGCGCCTCGCGCGCGAGGTCGCCGCGACGAAGCCGGCGCTCTTCCTCGCCGGCGGCAATGGCGCCAACGCGCTCGAGCTGGCGCAGACCGTCAACCGGATGAACCAGAGCGCCG
>DATAIN010000502.1:0-4951 GCA_036262635.1 Gemmatimonadaceae bacterium
CGGTGTGCCAGGGGTAGCCCGCCTGCTCCGTCGTGTGAACGATGAGCATCCCTGCCGCGCCCTGGCGCTCGGCTTCCTCGAACTTGTACGTCCAGCGCCCGTAGTAGGTCATCGCCTTCCCGCCGAAGAGATTCGGCTCGCCCGCGGGCGCGGGCGGATCGTTGACGAGGACCATCACGATCTTTCCCTTCAGGTCGAACCCCTTGAAGTCGTCCCAGCGGTACTCGGGCGCCTTCGCCCCGTAGCCGACGAAGACGATCTCGCCCTGCGCCCTGCTGCTCTCCGTCGCCGAGCCGGCCCAGACGACGACGTCGTCCGGATAGCGGAGAGCGGGGAGCGATCGCGGCGCGCTCGTCACCGCGGGACCCGCCGGCTGCGTCGGACGTGCGGTGAAGCCGAGGTTGACGCGGATCGTCGCCGGATCGGCGCCGACGATGTCGATCGGGACCTTCTGGAAGTACGAGCCGCTGTCTCCCATCGGCGCGATCCCCGCCTGGCGCAGCTCCGCCGCGATGTACTCCGCCGCGATGCGGCCGCCGCGCGTTCCCGGCGCGCGACCCTCGAGCAGGTCGGACGAGAGGAAGCGGAGGTGCCCGTCGATCTCGGCGGCGGTGATCGTCGTCACCGCGGACTGCTGCGCCGAGAGAGTGAGGGGAAGCGCGACGAGGAGTGTCGCGAGAAGATGGGTGGCTGGTCGCATGAGGTGGCGCGTGGGATGACGCGTGATGTGGCGCATGCGCCTCGGCGAGGGTTCGAGTGCAATCGCGAGGCTCGTCGTGCTATCTTAGCGGCGCGGCGCGCGACGCGGCCAGCCCTCGCGCCGCTGATCCGCATCAACTCCCTGGAGGCTCGTTCATGCTGCGTCGTCTCGCACCATTCGCTCTCGTCGCGCTCGCGGCGACTGCCCTTCCCCGCGTCTCGCGCGCCCAGGAGCTCGCGACTCCGAGCACCGAGACGGTCACCACCACGCAGCCCGCCGCGCAGCCCGCGGCACCCGCCGGCCCGACGATCGACAACGCGACGATCGCGCTGAAGCGCCAGGCGGACGAGCAGTCGATGAAGGCGCCGGTCGTGATGGCCCGGCGCGGAACGGGCGATCAGGCGACCGCGCTGATGATCGTCGGGGGCGCGGCCTTCCTCGCTGGCGCGCTGATCCGCGACGACGCGGGCACGATCATCATGGTCGGCGGCGCGGCGGTGGGGTTGTACGGGCTGTATCTGTACCTGCAGTAGGGGCTTGGGGCCGTTAGCCATTAGCCGTTAGCCATTAGCCGCCACTGGTGTTGACGCGGTTCCTCACCGCTAACGGCTAAAGGCTAACGGCCCGAACGGGATGCGCGAGTCGCATCCCGTTCGTGTATCGAGGCAACCCTACCTATGAAGCACCGGTGTGCGTGATGTCACACGCGCCACCGTGACGCTCATACGGCCGGGCTCGTCTCAAGAGCATGACCCAGGTGCTCAAGGCGACCAGCGCGGCGAAGAGCGCTGGACGGATTCTCGTCGCGTCCGTGTCGAGTGCGGCGGCCCTCGTGTCCGTGCTCAGCTTCATGCGCACGTACGGGATGATCGGGCAGACGGCGTCGCACATGACCGTCGGCGACATCGGGGCCGCGTGGGTCGGCGTCTCGCCGACCACCGACACCGTGACCGCGATCGGCGACACCATCCATCTCGCGGCCACCGTCACCGACAAGAGCGGCTCGGTGCTCGTCGGCAGCTCCCTCGTCTGGAGCAGCGAGAACCCGCGCGTGGCGAGCGTCGAGACCGACGGCACCGTCATCGCCCGCGGCTCGGGCAGCACCGTCATCCTCGCGACCGTCGGCGACAAGATCGCCCGCTCGCGCGTCACCGTGAAGCAGAGCGTCTCGAGCGTTCGCGTCAACGGCGACAGCACCATCACGATCTCCGACGGCGAGCAGGCGCCCCTTGCGGCGCGCGCCATCGACGCGCGCGGGCACGTCATCCCGCAGCGTCCCGTCATCTGGCAGAGCGCGAACACGGACGTCATCAGCATCGACACCCTCGGCATCGCGACGGCGAAGAACCCCGGCTCGACCACCGTCGGCGCGACGATCGACGGCGTCACCTCGTACGTGCCGGCGAAGGTCGTCGCGGTGCCCGCCGCGCTGGAGCTGGTGGCCGGCGGCGAGCAGCGCGCCCCCGCCGGCGCGGCGCTCCCGCAGAAGCTCGTCATCCGCGTCCTCTCGAAGCGCGCGCGCGCCGTCGGCAACACGTCGGTGCGCTTCCGCGCCGAGGACGGCGCGGGAACGCCCGAGCCGTCGGTCGCGACGACGGACGGCGACGGCCGCGTCCGCGCGGCCTGGACGTTAGGCAGCCTCCCCGGCCGGCAGCGGCTGTACGTCTCGGTGGACCACGTCGACAGCGCGCTGGTCGTCGTCGCCGAAGCGGAGCCGGTGGCGGCGAACACCCGGGCCGCGCAGATCGGCGACGTGCCCAGCGCCACCGCCGGCACGCCGTTAGGCAGCGGGATCGGGCTGCGGCTCACCGACAGCACCGGGCGCGCCCTGGCCGACATCCCGCTCACCTGGGTCGCGCTCGACGGCGGGAGCATCACCGGCGCCGCGCAGCGCACCGACAGCGTCGGCGAGGCGCGGGCGAAGTGGACGCTCGGCACGACCGCGGGAACGCAGCGCATCCGCGTGCAGATCGGCAGCGGACGCGCGGTTCCTCCCGTGACGCTGAAGGCCATCGCCACCTCAGGGGCCCCGGCGAAGATCCAGATCGCGAGCGGCGACGAGCAGCGCGCGACGGTGAACGCCGCGCTCAGGCAGCCGATCGTCGTCCGCGTCGTCGACAAGCTCGGCAACCCCGTGCCCGGCGCGAAGGTGCAGTGGACCGCAGCCAACGGCACGCTTCCCGGCACTCTCGAGGCCACGGACTCGTCGGGGACGGTGAGCAGCCGCTGGACGATGCCGCGTGAGGCCGGGAAGGCGAAGCTGACGGTGAAGGTCGAAGGGCTCGACCAGCAGGCCGAGCTCTCGGCGACCGCGGTGCCCGCGTCGGCGGCGAACCTCACGCTCACGTCGGACGCGACGGGGGGCGTCGCCGGAAAGGCGCTCTCCGATCCTGTCGTCGCGACGGTCACCGACAGCTACGGCAATCCGGTCGCCGACGCGCAGCTCGTCTTCACCGCGAAGTCCGGCTCGACGTCGCCCTCGCGCATCGTCACCGACACGAAGGGCCATGCGCAGACGCGCTGGACGCTCGGCAAGTCGGCGGGGGAACAGGCGCTGGTCGCGGTCGTAAAGGGACATGACGTGCGCGGCACTCTCACCGTCCAGGCCACCGAGCCGACGACGAGGAGCGTGTCGAAAAAGACCACGTCGTCCGTGTCGAAGTCGTCGAGCACGAAGAAGAAGCATCGTTGAGCGCCCGTGCGCGCTGACGAGCGCGCGGCACGGGGCTTGAGAGGACAGGGGCTGTGAGCTGAAAGCAGGCGGCAACGGCGCTGCTGCGACCGCGGTTGCGGTGCCGCGGTCGCCGGCTGCTTCCCGCTTACGGCATCCAGCCATACCCGCCCGACCCTCGCCGAAAACCGCGTGGCCAAGCAGAAAACCAAGATCGCAGTGGTACTCGGCGGCGGAGGCCTCAAGGGCTTCGCCCACATCGGCGTGCTTCGCGCCATCACGGAGCGCGGGATCGTTCCCTCACGAATCGCCGGGACCAGCATCGGCGCCTTCATCGCCGCGGCGTACGTGAACGGGATGCCGATCGACGAGATGCAGTCGCGCGCCGAATCGCTGCAGCGACGCGATCTCTTCCGCGTCGACCACGTCGGGATGCTGGTGAACCGGCTGCGCGGGACGTCGATCTACCTCGAGGCGCCGCTGCGCGCGCTGTGCGAGTCAGTCGCGCCGCCCGGGACCTTCGAGGGGCTGCCGATCCCGCTCCTCGTGAACACGGTGGACGTCGAGCGCGGGACGCAGGTCGTGTGGGGACTCCCCGGTCTCCAGAACGTCCCCGTCGCCGACGCGGTGTACGCGTCGTGCGCGCTTCCCGGCGCCTTCCCTCCCGGCAAGGTCGATGGCCGCGTCTGCGTGGATGGCGGCGTGATCGACAACATGCCGGCGCAGATCGCGAGCGTCGGGATGGACGCGGTGATCGCCGCCGACGTCGGCAGCTCCGACCTCTCGCCGGCGACCGACGTCACGACGAAGGGATTCGCCGCGATCTACATGCGCTCGGCGACGATCATGATGCACGCGCTGCAGGGCTGGCCCCTCTCGACGTGGAGCGGCCCGCCGATGGTGCTCGCCCGCCCGCGCCTCGGCCACGTCGACTGGCTCGGCTTCGGCAACACGAAGGAAGTGATCGCGGAAGGCTACCGCGCGGCGAGCGAAGCGCTCGACAGCCTCGACACCGCCCTCGCCGCGCACGGCGGCATCCACCCGCGCCGCCCCGTCGCGATCGCGGTGGACCGCTCCAAGTGCACCGGCTGCACCACCTGCGTCGCCCTCGCCCCCCGCACGATGGCGCTCGACGCCGAGGGGAAGGCATATCCACTCTCGCCGGAGCGCGAGTGGTCACCCGCGGACGGCGACTTCGTGCGGCACTGCCCGACGGCGGCGATCACGGTGAAGAGGCTGGATCTGACGGACGAGGAAGCGGCGCAGATGCTGGATCTGCCGCATGCGGAGCCGCCGGAGGAGGAGGCGGCGTGACTTGTGAGCTGACTCGTGAACTGCCTTGTGGTACTGCCACGGCCATGAGTCTTGCGTCAGGGACAGAAGTCATGCGTCATGCGTCAGGGTGAACGGCGGGAGGTGGGTCGGGTTGTGGCTCGGGGCTCTGCGGTGCTTCCCGACTGAGCTCGGGAGGCATGCGGCGGTTGGTGCCCCAGGTCATTCCCTTCCGCTCGTTGCTGATCATCACCAGCAGCAACTGATTCACGCGGGCGAGCAGCTCCAGGCGTTCGGTGACGAGGTCC
>DATAIN010000503.1:0-2120 GCA_036262635.1 Gemmatimonadaceae bacterium
CCCGCCGGGGGCGGGGACGTCGTTCGGATCGGTGGCGGCGTCGCACCCCACGGCGAGAAGGGCGGCGACGCTCGCAAGCAGTAGACGGCGCATGGGCGCTCCGGTGGTGGTCGTCGGTTCATGAAGCAGACGACACGCCCGCCCTGGCCGTCACGTAAACCCTTGATTTTCGGCCACTTGGCTTCCCACCGGAGGCTCTCCCGTCCTCAGCGGCGGACAGCGGAATGACCACGCCCGCGGACTCCGCCGCGGCTCCGCAGCGGCCTAACGAATCTCGGCGCGGCGGTAGTCGAACTTCAGGTCCGGCTGTGCGCGGAGCGAGATGAATGCAGTGAAGCTGAAGGCGCCGCTGGGGGTCTGCGTGAAGCCGAAGACGAGGTCCCAGTCGTGCAGTGCGCGGCGCAGTGAGACGTTCTGCGCGCCGAACCGATCGTTCTGGAAATCGTAGTTCGTGGACCACTGCGCGCCCCACGTCGGCGTTATCGCGAACGACGTCTGGGCGTTGAGGTTCGTGCGTGTCGGTGTGACGAGCGTCTGGCGGGACGCGCTCGAGCCGGGAAGCACGTCGGCCGCAGCGGTGCGCTGCTGATCCTGGCAGATCTCGCGCTGGAACGGGTCGCCGACGCTAGTGCAGACCGAAGTCGGATCGAAAAAGGTCCCCCCGCTACGGGGGCGGCGTGAGCGATTGTGGCTGAAGCTGAAGCTCGCCGACCATCCCTGTCGCGCATCCGGGATCGGAAAGTCGTTACGTCGGGCGGTGCTCCCGAAGCCCGGGTTGGCGGCCATCCGCTGCGCTTCGGCATCGGCGGGACGCGCTTCCTGACGCTCGAGCTGCGGCGTCTCGTTCTTCACCGGCCGCCCGAAGACTCGATTGAGAAGAGCGAAGATGCTCGAGCGCCGGTTGATCTGGAATCCAGCCTCGATGCTCTCGAGGAATGGGCGGAAGCGCGCGGTGTCGGTGCGCACGTCACCCTCGAAGAGCGAATAGCTGGAGCTGAACGTCGCGCCGGGAACGAGATCGCTCGTCAGCTGATAGCTGAAGTTCGGGGTCGTGAGACCGGCAGTCCACTTCGGGTGCGGGCCGCCTGCGCTGTCGGCGCGCTTCGCGAGCTCGCGGTACTGCTCGAAGTTGTACGAGAAGCTCGAGAAGCTGACGGAGACGATCTTGAGCCGCTCGCCGCGCTCCTCGCCCGCGCTGTCGGTCGCCGAGCGGAGCTTGCCCTCGAGGTTCGTCGAGACGCCGAAGGTGAGCGCGTTCTGCCGGAGCGCGGAGAGATCTGTCGTGCTCGAGGTTCCCGTCGCCCTCAGATACTCCTCGCTGACGTGTCCCGCCTGCGCGAAGCTCCAGCTCAACGTCGGGTTCACGGCGTGGCGGAAGCGCGCGAACGGCCCGACCCCGCGGAAGAGGCCGAAGAACGTCGGCGCCACCGAGAGGGAATACGTCGGACGCTTCGTCTGGTGCACGAACTTCCCTCCCGTCAGCTCGTTGGCGAGGAAGAAGCGCCCGGGCACCGTGTTCTGGAGGGAGATCGAGGGCGTCAGCTTCCAGGTGCCCGACGCGATCTGCGGGAGCGAAAATCCGAAGCTGAAGTCCACCCCCTGCTCGAACTGGCGCGAGAAGACGCGCGTCACCGTGTCGCCATCCACGACCATCCGGTGGATCGTCGGCACGTTGTTCGTCATCTCCGCCATGTCGAAGTTCAGCGGCAGCTGGAAGCCACCGATGTTGAACGGCGTGCCGAACGTCAGGCGGCTGACGCGGGCCGCGCCGAGCCTGACGGTGGTGTCGCGCGTCGGGTCGAAGACGGTACCGAGGAAGCGAGTGTCCGTGCCCACGGGATAGCGCGTCCGCAGCTCGTTGCTGAAGCTGACGGTCGGCGTCCAGGAGAGCCCGGGCCGCAGCTCGATCGCGCCGGTGCTGAGGTTGAGCGTCGGCAGGCTCGTCGTCGTCTGCCCGCCGAGCTGCTCCGAGCGGCTGCCGCCGAGGGAGAGCGTCGCCGGACCGAAGCGCGTCTGGTAGTTCGCCTGCGAGTTGATGCTCGCCAGCGCCGCGTACGGGTTCGTCTGCGCGCTGCGCACGACCGACGCGTTGCGCGCGTAGTTGAGGTTGACGCCGAGGC
>DATAIN010000504.1:0-2970 GCA_036262635.1 Gemmatimonadaceae bacterium
GAGCTCCGCTGGGGCGAGCACCTCGTCGGGGCGACCTGGAGTGCATCCGCCGCCGGCTGGCGACCAAGCGCGCGCGTCTCACGCAACGTCGCGAGTGCAACCCTCGGGCGACGCGCGGCCGAGGGAGAATGGATCGATGTCGAACAGACAGTCGAGGAAGCGGAGCTGGCCGTCGAGCGGGGCGCCGGTCGCCTCGTGCCCTCGATCGGCGTCCAGCTTCAACGGCGACACCACCGCAACGCCTGGCAGAGCGGTCAGATCGTCAATCCGTTCTTCTCGCCGCGGACGCCAGGAGCATTCGACATCGATTCCTCGCTGCAGACGGTGGCCGCCTTCGGCGCACTCGCGGCACGTTCGGAACGAACGCGACTCGATGTCGGTGTGCGCCTGACCACCGCGGCCGGGGGACGGTACGCAGCCCCCCGCATCCACGTGAGTCGCGAGTTGTCGCACCGCTGGTCGGTGAGCGCCGCGGGGGAGCGGCGTATCCAGTTCACGACGATCCTCGACGAGCCCGAGCCTGGGAGCATCATCCAGCCCCTCTACCTGCTCGATCGCCCCCGCCGCGCCGACGCGGTGGCGCTCGGGATCCAACACCGAACGGTGACGGAACCGGGCGTCGGGGGCGGCTCCTTCGAGCTGACCGCGTTCGCGCGGCGTTTTCCGGACCGTCCACTCCTGCAGGACGATCCGCTCTCCTTGGCCCTTGCAGGGCAACCGCTGCCGGAGCGGTTCCCACGTTTCCGTCGCGTCCGCGGCTACGCCACGGGTGCGACCCTGGCCGTGATCCAACCGCTGCCGGCAGGCTGGCTGGTTCAGGGAGGCTACACGTTCCAGCGGGCAGTCGAGCGCTTCGACGGCACAACGAGCGCGAGCGCATGGGACGCCCCACACTCGCTGTCGCTCTACGTCAACGCACCGCTCTGGGGAAAGTGGACGCTCACGACCACCAGTCAGTTGCGAAGCGGAGCAGCGGCGACGCCGGTGGTTCTTCGCGTCTTCGCGCCCGGCCCCCCGCTTGGCGGCGACGATCTCGTGTCCCGCTACGTCTACGGCGCGCGCAACAGCGTGCGGCTCCCGGGATACGCGCGGGTAGACGCGGGAGCGCGCCGGCAGTGGACGGGTGTGCGCGGATCCGAATGGTCCCTCTCGCTGCAGGTGATCAACGTGTTCGCGCGCGAGAACGTCATGATGTACGACTGGCGCAGCTACTACTGCTGGCGAGCCGGAGAATGTTCCTCCCCGGGTGCCGCGCGCCGCGGGATCCCGATCGTTCCGACGGCGAGTCTGGAGATCCGGTGGTGATGAGGCGCGTCCTCGCCTGCTGTATTCTCGCGGCCATGTGGGGGTGCCGCGCACCGGTCGTCGATGCGGCGCGCCGCGAGGACCCGTTCGTTTATTTTCTCCTTTCGCCGGTGGCAGTCAGTAGCGCGAGGGCTGCCACGGACAGCGCGCCCTGGGCGCTGCTCGCAACCGTCGCGACGCCCGCCGCGGCAGAGTACCGAGTCGCCGAGCGGTTCTCGATCCGCCGATTGAGCGACGATGCGCGCCTGATATTGCGCCGCCGTCCGATGCAGGGCCGGATTCCAGGAGGTGCGCTCTCGGCGTTCATCGCGCAGGGGTCGAACGCGAACTATTTCCTTCCCGAACGGGGCGACTCGGGAAGTCTCGGGTGGCGTTCCGTTCTGCCCGGGCGCTACTACCTCGAGCTCGAAACCGGCGGTGTATCGCTCCGGGGCATGACGACCGTCCCAGCGCCACCGGTCCTGACCGCGAGTGACAGCGGAGCCGTCCACCGTGTCCGATGGCCCAAGGCCAGTGGGGCCGCCGGATACTTCGTGGACGCGCAGAACGACTTGCGCGACGGGCGAGTCACCACGGACACAGCCTTCACGTGGTGCGAGCTCACCACGGACGATCCCGACATTCGCCTGCTGCGCGTCGTCGCACTGGACTCGAATGCCTACCGGTACCTGAGCGACACGCTCGTGACGCGCGCGGGGCTCGATGCGGGCTTCGGGTTGTTCGGCGGGGCGAACGAGGTGCGAGCCACCGCGACCAACCCCGCGGCGCCCGCCACCCCGTTCGACTGCACGCGGATCTGACGCAGCTTCGACGTCAGCTTGTCCAGGCCCACGCGTCGCGCCGGGCGAGACGAGATGGTGGATGAGAGAGTTGCCATGGGTGGCGTGCCCCGGCTACTTGTGAGCCGAGGCCCCGACTGGACGCACCGCACACCCTTCAGCAGCTTGGTACCTCCCGACCTCAGGAGCGTCGTAGTGGTTCGCGTTGCGTTCAATGTGAGTGTGGTATTGGCATTCACGGCTTCCCTACTCGGCGCCCAGTCGCCCGCCTGCGACTCCGTCTTCTTCCCTCGTGACAACGAGTGGACGCAGGACACGCTCTTCCTCGCCATCGACGGGGGCTACGGCCTCCGCCCGGTGCCAGACGGCGAGGCGCAGTTCGCGCTGATGCTGCTCGGCGATTCCCTCAGGCTCCCGCAGCCGCTTCCCCTGCCACCGATCGCCGGGAAGCTCTTCGGCAATCGCGCCGAAGGAAAGAACGACCGCAACATCCACCACATCTCGCAGGCCTTCGCCGCGGAGGCGGTCGTTCTCTTCGGCGCGAAGGGAGAGGTGAAGCAGGTCGCGCTCACACAGACGTCGCTCGTGTCGTCGGTGGACGCCGCGCTGGTCGACGGACTGAAACGCGCGGTCGCCGCGAATGCCTTGCGACCCTACGCCGAGGCAGCGAAAGGCATCGGCGGGGGGGTCTTCGTTCAACTGCGTACGCTCCCCCTCCCGAAGTTCGGGGATCGCGTCTCGATGAAGGACCAGTTCGCGGACCGTGACCGGTCGCTCATCGCGCCGCCGGTTCGCTCCGAGCGAAAGATGACGCGCGGCGGCTCGGCGGTGCTGCCGCTCCGCGTGCTGCGCGTTCCGATCGTGACCGCGACGCTCGCCGCCTCGG
>DATAIN010000505.1:0-2602 GCA_036262635.1 Gemmatimonadaceae bacterium
GCCCGGCCGGATCATCCAGGGGATGAAGCAGGCGGGGACGAAGAACCCCGTCTTCCTTCTCGACGAGGTGGACAAGCTCGGCTCGTCGTTCCAGGGCGATCCGTCGAGCGCGCTGCTCGAGGTGCTCGACCCCGCACAGAACGACACGTTCACCGACCACTACCTGAACATCCCCTTCGACCTGAGTGAGGTCCTGTTCATCGCGACGGCGAACTTCATCCAGAACATTCCCGGCCCGCTGCTCGACCGAATGGAGGTCGTGGAGTTCGCGGGCTACACCGAGCGCGAGAAGGCGGAGATCGCGAAGAAGTACCTCATCCCGCGCCAGATGGAGGAGGCGGGGCTGGGCAGCCGCACGATGAAGTTCACCGACGAGGCGGTGATGGAGGTGGTGTCGCGCTACACGCGGGAGAGCGGCGTGCGGCAGCTCGAGCGGCAGATCGGCGCGGTCGCGCGAAAGGTCGCGCGCAAGATCGCGGGCGGTGACACGACCGAGCTGACCGACGACACGATCACGGCGGAGGAAGTGGGGATCCTGCTCGGACGCCCGCGAGTGCACCCCGAGCATGCGGCCGAGGAGAACGAGGTCGGCGTCGCGACGGGGATGTACTACACCCCGGCGGGAGGCGACATCATGTTCGTCGAGGCGGCGATCCGCCGCCTGCAGGGCTACCAGCCGAGCGACAAGGACGTGCAGGTGAGCGGCTGGGGGAACGTCTCCCTCATCCTCACCGGCCAGCTCGGCGACGTGATGAAGGAGAGCGCGCGGGCGGCGCTGACGTACGCGGCGACGCACGCGAGCACCCTCGACATTCCGGAGGACCGGCTCGGCTCGATCGAGGTGCACATCCACGTTCCCGCGGGCGCGATCCCGAAGGACGGCCCGAGCGCGGGCGTCACGATGTCGACCGCGCTGGTGAGCGCGATGTCGGGACGCCCGGTGCGCAAGGACGTCGCGATGACGGGAGAGATCACCCTCCGCGGCCGCGTGCTGCCGATCGGCGGGGTGAAGGAGAAAGTGTTAGGCGCGCATCGGGCGGGGATCACCACGATCATCCTGCCGAAGGACAACGAGGCGCACATCGAGGACATCCCGGAGGACGTGCGCTCGCAGCTGACCTTCCACTGCGTGCGGACGCTCGACGAGCTCTTCGAGATCGCCCTGCTCCCGGCGACGCGCCCGGTGCGGACGCGGAAGACGGAGATGGAGCAGGCGGAGGAGGAGGCGAAGAAGAAGTCGGCGGCGTAGACGGCTGGAAGCAGTGGGCTGAAAGCGGTAGGCTGGAAGCCGGAAGTAAGTGCGTCGAACGCGAATGCAACGGCGGCCCGAGGGGACACCCCCCCAGGCCGCCGTTTGCGTTCAGCCTCCTGCATTCAGCCTCCTGCCATCAGCGCCTCCTGCCACTCAGAACGTCACCCCGACAGGCCCGAGCTCGAACAACCGCCACGGATCCCACTGGAGTCCCGCGGGCTCGGTGCCTTCGAGGAAGTACTCGGTGTAGCGGCGCTCGGGGGGAGTCGTCGCGTCGGCGACGAGGCCGGTGACGCGATCCAGCTCGCCGGAGACGAGTCCCGCGGGCGGCTCCCAGCTGCCGGCGGTGCGCCCGGCGTACCATCGCTGCATCATCGCGCCGAAGATCGGGGCGGCGAGCGAGCCGCCGGCGGCGCCCGGGGTGATGGTCTTCGGCCGGTCAAAGCCGAGCCACACGCCGGCGACGATCTCCGGCGTCATCCCGACGAACCAGACGTCCGCGTTGTCGTTCGTCGTTCCGGTCTTGCCCGCGACGGGGATCGTCGCGGGGAGATAGCGTCGCACCGCCGTCGCGGTGCCGCGCTCGACGACGTCGCGCATCATGTCACGGACGATGAAGGCGACGCGCGGATCGAGGGCGAGCGAGGGCGCGGCGGGCTTCGGCGCCCACACCGTCTTCCCCGCCCTGTCCTCGACGCGATGGATGAACGAGGGCTCGACCGACGATCCGAGATTGGCGAACGCCGCGTATGCCGCGACGAGCTCGATCGGCCGCACCGCCGACGCGCCGATGGCGCTCGATGGGACGGGAGCGATCTGCGACTGGATCCCCATCGCGTGCGCGAGCCCGGCGATCGAGTCGATGCCGAGCCTGAGCCCGAGCTGCACCGCGACCGGGTTGCGGGACTTCGTCAGGGCCTCGCGGAGGGTGAGCGGCCCGAGGAACTGGTTGTCGCTGTTTCCCGGTTCGTACGTCTCGCCGGTCGGCAGGGGAATCTTGAGCGCGGTGTCCTGGACGATCGTGTTCGGCGGGATGCTGTCGGTGATGGCGAGCGCGTAGACGATCGGCTTGAACGAGGACCCGGGTTGCCGCTGCGCGAGCACCGCGCGGTCGAAGGGCGACTCCTGGTAGTTCCGGCCGCCGACGAGGGCGCGCACTTCGCCGGTCAGTGGGTCGAGCGCGACGACCGCGCCCTGGAGATAGTCGCGGCTCCCCTTCGGACGGCTGACGTATGTCGAGTGCTTGTAGCCCGGCCGCATCTCGACGGCGGCTGTTCCCTCGACGAGCGCCACCGTCGCCGCGCGCTGCAGCGCGGGATCGAGCGTGGTGAAGATGCGGTAGCCGCCATT
>DATAIN010000506.1:0-20101 GCA_036262635.1 Gemmatimonadaceae bacterium
GCAGGTCGATCTCGACCACCGCGAGGCGGTAGTAGAGATCCTCGCGCAGCTCGCCGTCGGCGATCGCCTTCTGGAGGTTCTTGTTGGTCGCCGCCAGGATCCGGATGTCGACGTTGATCTCCCGCTTGCCGCCCAGCCGCCGCACCTGCCGCGTCTCGATGGCCCGCAGCAGCTTCACCTGGATGTCGGGCGACATCTCGGCCATCTCGTCCAGGAAGATCGTCCCGCCGCTCGACATCTCGAACGCGCCCGGCTTCTCGTTCGTCGAGCCGGTGAACGCCCCCTTCTCGTGACCGAACAGCTCGTTCTCCAGGATCTCCTTCGGGAGCGCCGCACAGTTGAGCGCGAAGAAGGGCCCCTTGGCCCGATCGCTCTTCTGGTGCAGCGCCCGCGCGACGAGCTCCTTGCCGGTGCCGCTCTCGCCGAGGATCAGCACGCTCGCCGTCGAGGGAGCGACCGCGTCGATCACCTGATAGACGCCGCGCATCGACTCCGACTGCCCGGTGAGCTCACCGTAATGCGTCAGCCCTTCGAGCTTGCTCGCGAGCTCGCGGTTCTTCTGCTGGACGTTGAACTTCTCGAGCGCCTTCGGGATCAGCGCCTTCAGGCGATTCAGCTTCTCGGCATTGAGAGGCTTCTCGATGTAGTCGTACGCGCCCTCACGCATCGCCTGCACCGCCGAGTCCACGGTCGCCTGGCCGGTGACGATGATGCACTCCGTCGGCACGGCACGGCGCTGGAGCTCCTTGAGGATCGCGAGCCCGTCGAGCTTCGGCATCTTGAGGTCGGCGAGCACCACGCCGAACGAGTCGGTGGTGAGCCGGTCGAGGGCGCGCTGGCCGTCCGACGCGACCTCCACCTCGTACCCTTCGTCCGAGAGGATCGCACTGAGACCCGTCGTGATCGTCGTCTCGTCGTCGGCGATCAGGATCTTCGATTGCTTTGCGGTTGCCATGATCTTTCCGTCCGCCTAGGCGGGAAACGTCAATGTGATGCTGCTCGCGGTGCTGTACACGCCGACACCCAACGCGCTCGCCACGCGCTCGATCTCGTGCGCGAGCCGGGGCGGCGTCGCGAACCGGCCATCGATCGCCAGCTCGACGCCGGCGACCGGACGGACGCGGCAATGCACCTCGCCCCCTCCACCCATCGCCGGCCCCGCGCCCTCCGCGGCGGTCTGCAGCGCCGCGGCGACGAAGAGTCGCGCCGCGTCCGCGGGAACCCTCGTCGTACCCTCACCCTCCACCACGAGGTCCAGCGTTCCACCATTCGCCACCAGCGGCGGACGGATGAGCGCCGCCACCTGGTCCGCGTAGCGCCCGATGGTCGCCGCCTGGCGCGCCACGCGACCGAGCGCGACCAGCGACTCGGTCATCACGATCACCTGCTCGAGCTGCTCGGACGCCGAGCCGGCGAAGCTGCCGAGCGCCGAAGCGGCGACGCCCTCCCGCGCCGATCGCGTACGCACCACCTCGAGGTTCACCGCGACGCCATTCAGGGCGTTGCGCAGCTCGTGGGCGATTCCCCCCGCGAGCCGCTGCAACGCCGCGAGCCACAGCCGGTCGATCTCTTCCTGCCGGACGGCCGTCGCGCCGTCAGCCGCGGCGGCCGCCTTCGTCCTTCCGCTCACTCAGTCGCTCAGGTCCGCGTCGTCCGGCGCGGCGAGCACCACCTCGGCCTCGTGCGGCATCGGACGATGGATCTCCTGCACCCGCACGTGCTGCTTCACCGCCTTCGCCGTCCCGCCGACCACGAGCTGCGAGAAGAGGAACTCGAACTTCGCGTCGTACGCCTTCGAGATCTTCGTCTTCACGTCGGCGGGGAGCTCCCAGAGCCGCTTCTTGAACGGCCCGATCGCCTTCTTCCGCGACTTGTAGAAGAACTGCTCGTCGGTGTCGGTCGCCTTGCGCTCGTCCTTCGCGTTCGTCCGCAGCCACTCGTAGATCTCGTCGCGCAGCTCTCCAGGAATGTTGTCGTACATCATGTTCTGGAAGTTGGTCGCGAGATGGATCTCGGCGGTCTCGATGCGCGGGAAGTTGTTGAAAGCTGTATCGGGGAGCGTCGACGCGCCGTGCTGTACCGCACCGGCGAGCCCGTACTCGTCGCGCGCGACCTTCGACAGCGTCTCGAGCGTGTTGAGGTCGATCTTGACGTCGGCGATCGATCCGTCGGCGAGCACGACGCCGCCGTGCGAGGTCCCCGACTGCACGCTGATCTTGCTCAGCCCCTCCGCGTCCGGCGCGACCTTCCTCCGGGTGCGCTCGAAGCCGTCCATGTAGGCGCGCAGCTCCTCGACGGTGCTGTTCTGCGTGCCGACCTCGCCGATCTCGCCGCCGACCGAGATCACGACGCCCTCGGGCTGCGCCGCGCGGACATGCTGCAGGATGTCGATGCCGACCTCGTAGTTCAGCCGCTGCTGCTCGTCGAGGTTCGGCTTCGAGAGGTCGACGAGCGTCGAGGTGTCGATGTCGATGTTGTAGAATCCCGCGGCGACCGCCTCCGTCACCAGCTGCTTCACCGAATCGACCTCGGTCTTCGGGTCGACCGCGAACTTCTTGTGGTTGACCTGGAAGTGGTCGCCCTGGATGAACACCGGACCACGGAACCCCTCGCGCAGCGCGGCGGCGAGGATGACCGCGACGTACTCCGTCGGGCGCTGCTCGGTGTACGCGATCTCGGAGCGGGCGATCTCGAAGATGAACGCGCCCGCGTCCATCTTCTTCGCGACGCGGAAGATCGAGCGGGCCGTATCGTACGTCATCGCCCGCACGTTGATCGCGGGGACGGTGAAGCCGCGCACCTCGCCGCGACCGCGGGCGAGATAGAGATCGTGGATCGACGAGGGCCTGACCCCGACTGCCTGGCCGAGCTCCCAGATGAGCCACCGCGCGTAATCCCGCGAGGTCGCGTCGCCGAAGACAGCGGTGCGGACGAGCGCGTCCATCTGCGGGCCGGCGAGCGCTCCTTCCTGCTTGACCGAGACCCGGCCGTCTTCGATGACGACACCGCCGTTGAAGGCGGCCGTCACGGTGTCGAGATGTGCCTGCATGATTCTCCAGCAGAAAAGCGCTCCGGCGAGCGGAGATCGCGCGCCGCGAGCGAGTGATTGGTGTGCTCAGTGCAAACTGACCGGCTCCGCCCCGCGCGGCAAGCGCGGAAACCCCGACCCGCGAACGACCGCTGCCGGCACGGTCAGACCGACCATCGCGGGTCCGCCTTGGGTAGCATATTCCATTCCTGTCGAGCCCGCTCCGCGTCCGCCCGGCCGAGCATCGCGTAGGTGAACTGCTTCCCCAGCTCGACCCCTGGCTGATCGAGCGGGTCCACCCCGTACAGCGCCCCCGCGTAGATCGTCGCGATCTCGAGGAGCATGATCAGCCCCCCGACGTACCAGGGGTCCACCCGGCTGAGTGTGAGGGTCATGTTCGGCCGGCCGCGGCGCGCCAGGGCACCCGCGGTCGCGCGGCGCTCGATGTCGAGCAGCTCGCCGAGCCGGTGGCCGCCGAGGTACGCCAGCTCCGCGATGTCCTGGTGGCGCTTCGGGATCTCGACCTCGGCCCCGCCCTCCTGCACGCCGATGAAGGTCACCGTCTTGTCGGCCGGACCCTCCATGAAGAGCTGCACCTGCGAGTGCTGATCGGTCGCGCCGAGCGCGGCGAGCGGCGTCGGGCCGACGTGCGCGCCGTCCGCCTTGCGCGCTTTCCCCAGCGACTCCGCCCAGAGCTGCACGAACCAGGCGGCGAAGTCGCGCAACGGATCGCTGTACGGCATCAGCACCTGGATCCGCTTCCCGAGCAGGGTGTCGGCGAGATACTGCAGCGTCGCGAACGTCCCCGCGGGATTCTTCGCCAGCGGAACGTCGACGCAGCGCTTCCGCATGTCCTCAGCTCCCGCCAGCAGCTGGCCGACGTCGATGCCGATCAACGCGGCGGGGAGCATCCCGACGGGCGTGAGCACGCTGAAGCGACCGCCGACGTTCGACGGGATGTCCACGGCGCGGATTCCCTCGCTCCGCGACAGCGCGCGCAGCGCACCCTTCTCGGGGTCGGTCACGAGCACGAGCCCCTGCTTCGCCTTCTCGCTGCCTAACGCTCCCTCGAGCCGGTCGCGCACGACCAGATACTGCGCCATCGTCTCGGCCGTCCCACCCGATTTCGAGATGACGACGAAGAGCGACTTCCCGAGCTCGAGCCGCTCGAGCAGCGCGGCGATCGTCACCGGATCCACGTTGTCGAGGACGTGCAGGCGCGGCGCCCCGCCGCGCTGCAGGTCGCTGAGCGAGTTCCATCCCGAGGGCCGGAGCGCGCTGCGCAGCGCGATCGGTCCGAGCGCCGAACCGCCGATCCCGAGCACGACGACGTCGGTGTAGCGCCCGCGCGTCGACGCGGCGAAGTCGGTGCTCTGCTTCGCGAGCGCGGCGTTGCCCGGCAGGTCGAGGAAGCCGAGCACTCCATCGGCGTACTGGCGCCGGAGCGCCTCCTCCGCGCGCGCGAAGTCCTGGAAGGCCGCGCTCCACGCGGATTCGGAGAGCGCGGCGCGCGGATCGGCGCCCGGCTCGCCGCGGGCGATCATGTTCGAATAATCGAGCGTCAGTGCCATTGCGACGTGGGACGAGGAGCAGGATGAGGGGCAGGACGAGGGGAAGAGATGTGGGATCTCCTCTTCCCAGGACGAGGGAAAGGGATGTGGAAACTCCCTGTCCCCCTCAATCGAGGCGGACGGTGAGGCCGTCGAAGGCGGGGGCGACCCCGCGGGGGAGCTCGGCCTCGAGGTCGGCGTGGAAGTTGTCGTGCGTGAGATGGGTGAGGTACGTGCGCTCGGCGCCGATCTCCTTCGCGACGCGCACCGCCTCGGGGACGCTGAGGTGCGTCGGATGCTCGGTGCGGAAGAGCGCGTTGACGACGAGCACCTTGGCGCCGCGCATCAGCTCCACGACGTCGGCGGGGACGCTCTTCGCGTCCGTGATGTAGGCGAGCGGCCCGATGCGGTAGCCGAACACCGAGATCATCCCGTGCGGGAGCGCGGCCCCGATCACGTCGAGATCGCCGATCGTCACCGTGACGCCCGGCTCGAGCGGGTGCAGCTTCCCTTCCGGCTTCGAGGTGCCGGGGAGCGGGCGCATGCTCTCGTCGAAGATGTACGGGAACTTGCGCGAGATCCGCTCGAGGGTGTCGGCCGGCCCGTACATCGGCAGCGCACCCTCGCGCCGCACGTTGATCGCGCGCAGGTCGTCGATCCCGTGCAGGTGGTCGGCGTGGTCGTGGGTGAAGAGCACCGCGTCGACGCGGTCGATCGCCGCCGAGGTGAGCTGGAGCCGGAGCTCCGGCGGCGTGTCGATGAGGAGCCGCGTCCCGCCGCGACTCTCGACGTAGGCGCCGACGCGGGTGCGCTTGTCGCGCGGATCGGGCGAGCGGCAGACCTCGCAGTGACAGCCGATCTGCGGAACGCCGAAGCTCGTCCCCGTGCCGAGAAAGGTCAGGCGCACGGCGCCTAACGGTCTCCGCGCATCACACCTTCTCGACCTTGAGCATGTTCGTCGCCCCCGGGGTGTCGAAGGGCACGCCGGCGGTGACGATGACCCGGTCGCCGGTGGTCGCGAGCCCGCGACGGCGCACCGCTTCGAGCGCGTGGAGCACCATCTCCTCGTAGGTGTCGCAGTGCGGGACGAGCTCCGGCAGCACCCCCCAGACCAGCGCGAGCTGACGGTAGGTGCGCTCCGAGTCGGTGAGGGTGAGGATCGGGACCGTCGGACGGAAGGAGCTGACGACGCGCGCGGTGAAGCCGCTCTTGGTGAACACGACCACGCAGGGCGCGCCGACCATCTCGGCGGCCGCCGCGGTCGCCGCCGCGATCGCGTCCTCGGTCTTGGTCCGCCCGTCGCCACGGATCTCCTCCTCGACCGGGCTCTCCGCGCTCAGCGCGGCCACCGGATGCGCGTGGGTCTCGACCTCGGTGATGATCCGCGTCATCGCCTCGACGGCGAGCCGCGGGAAGGCGCCCGCCGCGGTCTCCGCGGAGAGCATCACCGCTCCCGTCCCGTCGATGATCGCGTTCGCGACGTCGCTCGCCTCGGCGCGCGTCGGGCGCGGATGCGTCACCATCGACTCGAGCATCTGCGTCGCGGTGATCACCGGCTTGCCGAGCCGGTTCGCGACCTGGATGATGCGCTTCTGCGCGAGCGGAACTTCCTCGAAGGGCAGCTCGACGCCGAGGTCGCCGCGCGCGACCATGATCGCGTCCGTCTCCGCGGCCACGCTCTCGATGTTCTTGAGGGCGATGTCGAGCTCGATCTTCGCGCAGATCAGCATCTCGCGCGGGATCTTCCGCCGCAGGCTGGCGATGTCGGCGGCGCGGCGGACGAAGCTGAGCGCGAGGTACTCGAGTCCCTGCCGCGCCGCGAACTCGATGTCCGCTTCGTCCTTGTCGGTGATCGAGGGCGCGCTCACGTCGATGCCGGGGAGGTTCATCCCCTTGTGGCTCTTCAGCGGCCCGCCGTGCACGACGCGGCCGGTGACGCGGCCGTCCTTCACGTCGAGCACCATCAGCTCGAGCAGCCCATCGTCGAGGAGGATGCGGTCGCCGACGTGCACGTCGCGCGGGAGTCCCTCGTACGTCACCGGGATCTCGGATCCGCGGGCCGTGTCCTCGTGCACGAGCACGACGTCACTCCCTTCGACGAGCTTGATCGGGGCGGCAAGATCGCCGACGCGGATGCGCGGGCCCTGGAGGTCGCCGAGGCTCGCGACGGGGCAGCCGAGCTCCTTCGCGACGCCGCGGACAGTCTCGATCAGGGTAAGGTGCTGCTCGTGCGTGCCGTGGGAGAAGTTGAGGCGGGCGACGTTCAACCCGGCTTCCATGAGACCGCGGAGCTGCTCGCGACTGCTGGACGCTGGCCCCAGGGTGCAGACGATCTTTGTCCGACGGTTGTGGTGGTTCGGCACGGCGGGACGATGGAGTGACACCGAGCGTTACGGAGAGCAAACCGATATGTATCGGGTTCCCCCCCCGAGCGGCAAGGCAAGGTGCCGCGGATCACCGCGACCGGGTGTGCCGGACGCGAGGATTAACGCCCCGACCGGAGCGGCGTCTCACGGGCACCGCTGGTCGGCATGATTCCCCTTCGGAGACACCCCACATGAGTCCCAGAACGTGGACGCGCGTCGGTTCCGCAGCGCTCGTCGCTCTCGTCGCGGCCTGCGCCGATTCGACCTCTCCCAACAGCCGTGTCACGGACGCGATGATGACGCGCGACGCGGCGAGCGACGCCGGCGAAGCCGCTTCGCTCGACGTCGCGCAGATGGCCACCGGCGAGGCCGATGCCGGGCTTCCCTCCCTCGTCGCGGCGCAGTCGAGCAGCACGACCTGCACGTACTCCGCGGCCACCGGTCGCTTCGCCTGTCCCACCATCACCACCGCGGAAGGGCTGACGCTCAACCGCTCGTACGCCTACTACGGCGGCGGCGCGGCGCAGTCGGCGTACAGCGCGACGACGACCGACTCGATCAACTTCCAGTGGACACTCAAGGGCACGCTGCAGGGCGCCGGCCGGACGGCGTGGCTGGACCACAACCGGTCGCTGACGGTGAGCGGTCTCGCCGGGGCGGAGACGCAGCGCAGCTGGAGCGGCTCGGGCGTACGCACCGACAGCAGCGTCGCCACGGCCGATGGACGTACGCGCCGGTCGAAGCTCATCGCGACGAGCACCGTGAACCAGGTCGTCTTCAAGCTTCCCCGCTCGACGTATCCCTATCCGCAGTCGGGAAGCATCACGCATGACGTGACGGTGACCTCGGCGTTCGAGGGCGCCGCGGGGAGCACCACTCGCACCGGGACCCGCCACGTGGTCGTGACCTTCAACGGCACGCGCACGGCGAGCGTCGTCATCGGCAGCACGAGCTGCACGCTCGACCTCCCGACGCGCGTGGTGAGCTGCCCGTAGTCGGAAGCTGCTGAGGCTGCAGACGGCAAGTCGGCGCGGGGCCCACTCCGCGCTGGCTCGCCGTCTGCAGTTTTTTTTTGCTGTAGCGACCAGGCTCCGTCCACCAGGACGCAGCCGAACGAGACATCAATTCCACCGGAGGCGCTCCATGATGCGCAGCATTCGTCATGTGATGACCGCCGCGGCGGGCCTGATGCTCGCCGCGTGCAACGCGGACCCCACGGCACCAAGGGCCGGGGTGACCGACGCCATGTTGATCGACGACGTCGCGAGGGACGCGGCGGTCGCCGTCGGACTCGACCTGGACCAGATGCTCGGGGCCGAGCTCGCGGCCGCGATGCCGGTGTCGGCGCCGATGCTTCCCGGCCCGCCGCTCTGCCCCTTCTCGGCGCTCGCTGGGCGCTTCGTCTGCCCCACGATCACGACCGCCGACGGGCTCACCCTCGATCGCTCCTACGGGATCTACGCCGGCGGCACCCGCAAGCCGGATACGATCCCGTGACGACGGACTCGATGCGCTTCGAGTCGGTGCTCGCCGATCCGCGTGCGTCGTTCGCCGAGCGGCGAGCGGCGAGCGCCCGCCTAACGCCCCGCGGGCACCGCGGACTTCTTCTCCAGGTTCGCCAGCAGGCCGTCGAACGACTTCTGGAAGCTCGCGATGCCGTCGGTGAGGAGCTTCGCGGTCACGTCGGCGAGCGAGATTCCCGCCGCCTCGAGATCGGCGATCGTGCGGCGCGCGCCGTCGATGTCGCGATCGACGGTGCGCGCGACCTCACCGTGGTCGCGGAACGCGTCGAGCGTCGCGGGAGGAAGGGTGTTGACCGTGTCCGGTCCGATGAGCTGCTCGACGTACATCACGTCGCGGTAGGCCGGGTTCTTCGTGCTGGTGCTCGCCCACAGCGGCCGCTGGACGCGCGCACCCTTCGCGGCGAGCGCCTGCCAGCGCGGCCCCGCGAACTTCCGCTGGAAGAGCGCGTAGGCCAGCTTCGCGTTCGCGACCGCGGCGCGTCCCTTGAGCGCGCGGTACCGCTCCGCGTTAGGCGCGTCGCTGGCGATCTTCGCGTCGAGCCGCTTGTCGACCTCGCTGTCCACGCGGCTCACGAAGAAGCTCGCCACCGACGCGACGCGGTCGATCGGCTGCCCCGCCTTCGCGCGCGCCTCGAGCCCGGCGATGTAGGCGTCGATGATCCGCTCGTGTGCCTCGACGGCGAAGAGGAGGGTGATGTTGACGTTGATCCCGTCGGCGATCAGCCGGCGGCAGGCCTCGGCGCCTTCCGCGGTACCGGGAACCTTGATCATCACGTTCGGCCGGTCGACGGTGCTCCAGAGGCGGTGCGCCTCCTCGACCGTGGCCGTCGCGTCGTTCGCCGCGCCCGGGGAGACCTCGATCGAGACGTACCCGTCGCCGCCGCGCGTCGCGTCGTACACCGGGCGGAAGATGTCGCACGCCGTCCGGACGTCCGTCGTCTCGACGAGCTCGAAGCGCTCCCACGGCGTCAGCCCGCTCGGCGCCGCGGCGAGCTGCGCGTCGTAGGCCTTCCCCTCCCCCAGCGCCTTCTCGAAGATCGTCGGGTTCGAGGTCATCCCGGTGAGCGCATCCTCGCGGATGCGCCGCGCGAGATCACCGTTGCCGAGCATGGTCCGATCGATGTAGTCGAGCCAGAGTGACTGGCCGGCGTCGTGGAGACGCTGAAGACGGGATGCCGTCATGTGAGTCGAGGTTGGGGAAGCCGGTCGTGCCACCATCGCCTGCCCTCGAAAGATAGCAGGGACGCGCGTCGCTCGATCAGCGGCCGACCTTCCAGTCGGTGGAGAGCTCGGTAGTCCCCCACGAGAGCACGAGCTGCCCATGCGCCGGCGGCTGCGTCGCGCCGGGGGCGTCGACCGCCGGGACGATCGTGATCGAGAAGCTCTCGCGCGGTTCCGTCAGCGTGCGCGACGCGAGATCGATCCGCGCGAGATCGCGTGCCGCGTCGTACGTCGTGCCCCACTGGCCCGTCTGCCTGTTCACGATGAGCTTCCACCCCGCGCGCGTCGGCAGCGTGTAGAGGCTGTACGATCCCTTCGGCACGAACGTCCCGCCGATCGTCAGGTCCACGTCGGTGGTGAAGGTGGTGGACGAGTTCGCGCCCGTACGCCAGACGCTGTCGAAGGGTACGAGCCCACCGACGATCTCGCGTCCACGTGCGTGCGGCTGGCCGTAGTCCACCGAGATCTTCACCGGCGTGGTCGCGGGCTGGTCGGGGGTGCGCGGCATCGCGAGCGTGACCTCGGTCTTCACGCGGCCGCTCGCCGCGACACGCAACTTGGCGGGGTCGAGCGGGGCCGGCGCGGCCGGCGCGGCGGCCTGCGCCTCGAGTCGGGCGGCGATGGAGAGGGCGAGCGCGATGGCGAGCGAGCGAATCTTCATGATCGGGATGATCGGAGGGAATCAGCGCGTGGTGCGCCAGGTCGGGACGACGTTCCATGCACGAGGATCGAACAGCGCGTCGTTCAGCGGCGGATCGACGCGGATGTCCTCGTAGCGCTCGACGAAGGTCGGCTTGCCGTCGGTGAGGAAGACGACCTCCGGGGCGATCCATCCCCCGCCCAGCTTGCGGTACCCGTTGAAGCGGATCTCGGCGCTCTTCGTCGTGTCGCGATCCGGCTGCAGCATGCGCACGAAGACGAGACGCTCGCGATCCACCCAGAACTGCTTCGAGCGAAGATCGCCCGCGCGCGCACCGACCACGTACGCCGGCCGCCCCTGCCAGCTGTCCTCGCGAAGCTTCGACAGGTCGATGCCGAGCGAGCGGATGCGCGTGAGGGTGCGCTCCGGCGGGTCGGCGTAGACGTCGAAGCCGAGGACCATCAGCGGGTGAACGCTGGCAATGGAGCGCGTGACCTGGCCGCCCCCGATGATGAACTGCGAGTCGCGCGCGAAGAGGATTCCGTTCTTCTGGGCGAGCGGCTCGATGTCGATCCGCAGCGCACCGGGCACCCGCATCGCCTCGAGCCAGGTCGACGTGTCGGCCGCGCCCGACGCGAGGTAGCGCGTGTTGCGCTGCACGAAGGTCGCGGTGCGGTACCACGAGCCGGCGTAACGGTCGTGCATCGCGCGAACGAGCTCGTCCGCGGTGCGGACGGTCACGACGGTGGAGGGCGTCGCCGGGCTCGGGGCGCGGGTGGAGGGACCACCGCACGCGACGAGCGCGGCGACCGGGAGGAGCAGAGAACCGAGAATCGATCGCATGGCGTCGAGGGTGGGGCAGGATTGAAAGAGAACATGGCGGACCGGCCCGGATCAAGATTAGAATAGGCTCAAGCAATGTCGTGCGAGGGCGCACACATTCTCCCCCGATTCGCGACGCAGCGGTCGAGCAGCCCCCCGGGCTCCCCTTCTCCCGCGCCGCGTCGATGCAGACCCGTGCCGGTATGGTCGTTCATGCGCTTCCCCCGAGGCGCCACCGGAACCGCGTCATGCACCAGGCCACCGTCCCGTCCGCGAAGTACCACTCCCTCCTCGCCGTGCTGCACGAGGCGAAGGACAACCGCCCACACGTCGCGCGCGAGGTGCTCGGCACCCTCGTCGATCACCAGCTCGATCGCGCGAGCGACGACGACGTCCGCTACTTCATCTTCGCCAACGCGCTGGCGAAGCGGCTCGAGAGCGGGCGCGCCGCGTCGATCAACCTCTACCTGCAGGAGCACGAGCAGCCGCAGATCGAGCTGTTCAACCTCGTCGCCCGCCACCTGCCGACCGTCGGCGCCGCGGGACGCGTCGCGAACCGGCTGCTCGCCCGGCAACTCGCCGATCGCGACCAGGTGACGCTGCTCGACATCGGGATCGGCACGGCGCGGCAGGAGGTCGCGCTGCTCCGGATGATGGCGCGCGAGGGGACGCTCCCCGAGCGGCTCACCGTGATCGCGGTCGAGCCTAACGCGCACTGCCTCGCCGAAGCGGAGCGCGCCCTGCGCGAGACCGCGGAATCGCTCGAGCTCGACCTCCGCTTCCGCGGGATCCGCGCGGCGATCGAGGAGCTCACCCCGCACCAGTGGGCGACGCTCCGCCCCGACGAGTCGCCGCTCATCGTGCACGCGGCGTTCGCGATGCACCACATCCGCGAGACGCCGATGGGCGGGCGCGACGCGGTGTTCGCGCGCCTGCGCGCGATCGACGCCGAGGCCGTGATCCTCTGCGAGCCGAACGCGAACCACCACACCAACTCGTTCTTCCACCGCTTCGAGAGCGCGTGGGAGCACTTCTCGCGCACCTTCGCGCTCATCGATCGCCTCGACGTCACGCCGCGCGAGCGCCGCTCGATGAAGCTCTTCTTCACCCGCGAGATCGAGGACATCCTCGCCAACGACGACGACGCGCGCTGCGAGCGGCACGAGCCGACGATGACGTGGGTGGCGCGGCTCGCCCGCAGCGGCTTCCATCCCTCGCAGGATCTCACCGTCGCCGCCGGCCCGGAGGAATGGATCACCACGTCGGCGCATCGCGGCTACGTCGGGCTCGACTTCGAGGGCACGACACTCGTCTCGATCGTCGCCGCGACGCGGCACGCCAGTCCGCGGCTGACGGATCGCGAGCGCCGCCGGCTGCCGGGCGTGACTGTGCCGGTGCCGCTTCGTCAATTCCCCGAGTAGTCGCCGACGCAACGCATTCTCACGAGGTCCGCCGATGCCGCAGATGCATGCCGCCGCCCAGGTCAGCGGGGGAAACATCCTCTCGATGCTCGCCGCGATGGGTGCCTTCCGGAAGACGGGCGAGCAGATCCTGGCCGAACGGGGGATCACCCAGGTGACCGCCGACGGCTGGTATTCGCTGGCGGCCTACGCCGACGGGCTGAACGAGATCGAGCGGCGCATCGGACCGAACACGCTCTTCCGGATCGGGAAGGAGATCCCCAATCACATCCAGCTCCCCCCCGGGCTCGACGCGTTCGAGAAGGTGGCCGGGTCGTTCGGTCCCGCGTTCAGCATGAACCATCGCGGGGCCGGCGCGGGCGGGATCAGCTACGAGATCACGGGTCCCGACCAGGCGACCATCGTCTCCGCCACCCCCTACCCCTGCGACTTCGACCGTGGGGTGATCCAGGGATTCTTCCAGAAGCTGCTCAAGGTCACGCTCAAGCACGAGCACGATCCCGCGTCGTGCAAGAAGCGCGGGGACGAGCGCTGCGTGCACCGCGTGGCGAAGGTCCTCTAGCGTCGAGCACCGCCCCGCCCGCCTAACGCCCGGCGCGGCGGCGCGCGGCGTTCGCCTGGAGCGTCGCGGCCACGTCCCCCGCGACCACCGCCGCGCTCCAGGCGAGCAGCGCCGGGATCGCCATCGTCAGCAGGACGAGCGTCCACCCTGGAACGCGGAAGATCCCGGCGAGCAGCGCGAAGAGCCGCCCCGCGCTGGTGCCGTGGAGGCTCCACGCGACGAGCACCCCCCACGCCGCCCCCGCGGCGAGTGCGAGCGACAGCTCGCGGCCACGCTCCTCGCGCGCGAGCAGCACCCAGAACGCCGCGCTCACCGGCACCGCGAGCCATCCCCCCGCCGCCGTCACCAGCGCGAATCCGGCGAGGCGCAGCAGGAAGAGGATCAGCGTGCGTCCCCTCATCGCCGCTCCGGAACGATGGTGAGCGAGGACAGCACTCGTGTCCCCGGGAGATCCTGCGGCTTCCGTGGGAAGCGCAGCGTGTCGAGCGTTCCCGCCTTCCACGACGCGAGGCGGTCGAGGTAGCGCGTGCTCAGCGGATTGCCGGACTGCCCACCGGGATAGGTGCCCCACCCTCTCGTCTCCGCGCCGAGCTCCACGACCATCCGCCAGCTGGCGCCGAACGCGCCCGTCGACGGGTTGAGCGTCGAGGGGCCGCCCTGCACCGGAATCCGCAGCGCGGAGAGCGCGGGCAGGCGAAGCAGGTGACGGATGTTCGCGGTCGCGACGCTTCCCCACCGCCAGCGCGGATCGCCGGGCGCGCCATAGCGCTGGCGCGTGCCCGCGAGCGCGCTCTCGAGCGCGTTGCACACCAGGTCGTCGCGATGCTCCGCCTGCGGCGTGCTCCGGTCGTTCCACCACGCGCTCGCGCTGTCCGCCGTCAGCTCGAGCAGGATCTGGTCGGCGGGATGATCGGTGTGTCCGAGCTCGTCCCAGGTCTGAACGTCCAGCTCCCGCATCGCCGCCTCGAAGAGCACCGCGCGCGTGTCGTCGCGCGTGTACTCGCGCCTCCACTCGCCGAGCAGCCGCGCCCCTTCGACGCACTCCTGCCGGCGCGGTCGCGCGCGCGCGGCGGCGAGGAAGACCGGAACGAAGGCGTCGGCGCGCGCGCTCCCCGGATCGGTCTGCATCCGCGCCATCGCCTCCGGCGTCAGCAGCGGCGCGGCGCGCAGCAGCTCGTTGATGCGAATCGCCCGCCACGGCGAGAACCAGGCGGTGCCGAGGTAGCCGGGATCGACGTTCGGATCGACGGGCTGCTGGTTCGCGCTCGCGAGGTATCCCTGCGCCGGATCGACCGCGCCGGGATAGCGCGCGAGCGGCCACGCGCCCTGCCAGTCGTTGCTCGAGTGCGATCCGTCGCGCACGACGTCGCCGCGCCCGTCACCGCCGCGAATCGGGAACCGGCCCGTCGAGCGGATGCCGATGTGTCCCGCCCGATCCGCGACGAGCATGTTCTGCGCGGGCGCGGCGTACGGCTCCGTCGCGCGACGGAACTCCTCGACGCTCCGCGCGTGGGCGAGCGCATCGAACGCGGTCATCGACGCCGAGGTCTCGAGCACCGTCCAGCGCGTGGAGAGCCAGCGTCCGCCGCTCTCGCGCAGGGGGCCGCGCTCCGTGAAGCGCAGGGTGTCGGTCGCGATCGTCGCGCCGTGCGGCCCGCGGTAGCGCTCGACCCGCTGCTCGATCGGACGCCACTTCCCGTCCACGCGGTACTTCGTCGGATGCCGCGCGTCGTCCACGGTTTCCGCGAAGTAGTCGATGACGTCGGCCTGCGTGTTGGTGAAGGTCCAGGCGATGTCGCGGTTGAAGCCGATGATCACTCCCGGCGCGCCGGGGATCGTGACGCCGTACACGTCCAGCGCGTTAGGCACGGTGAGCTGCACCTCGTACCAGATCGAGGGCAGCGTCAGCTCGAGGTGCGGGTCGCCGGCGAGGAGGGCGCTCCCCGCGGCGGTTCGACGCGGCGCGACCGCCCAGTTGTTGCTGCCGAGCGCGTCGCCGGCGCGCGCGACGTCGAGATCATCCGGTCGGCCACGCACCCCGCGCAGTACGCCGAGGAGCGACGCGGCGGCGGTGTCGCCGGCGCCGGGTGGGGGGATCCGCGTGAAGTCGCGCCGCGGCTCCGTCCGCCCGTTAGGCTGGATCGGCTCCTGGATCGGGCTTCGCGCTGGAAAGAGCGCTTCGGCCGCGGCGTCACCCACTCGCGCGCGCGCCGCCAGGCGGCGCAGGTCGTCCTCGTAGGCGAGGGTGTGCCCCATCCGGTTCAGCAGATGGAAGGTGTTGATCGGCGCCCAGCGCTCGGGCCGGATGCCGAGCAGGCGGAACTCGAGCGGGAGCTGCGCCGGCGTCATCCCGTCGATGTACGCGTTCACGCCGTCGGCGAAGGCGTCGATCGCCGCGCGCCCGGGGGATCCCGCGGGAAAGCTCGCGAGCGCCTTCTCCGCCGCGCGGGGCAGCCCGAGCTCGCGCATCTCGCGGTCCGCGTCGAGCAGCCGCGCTCCGGCGACCTCGGTGAGCCGGCCGGAGGCGGCGCGCGTCTGCATCTCGAGCTGGAAGAGGCGGTCGCGCGCGACGACGTAGCCTAACGCGCGCCACGCATCCGGCTCGTTGTCGGCGAAGATGTGCGGCACGGCGCGGTCGTCGTAGAGTACCGTCACCGCGGCGCGCGTCCCGGGAACGGTGACCTCGGCGTCGTGCGGGAGCTCGGCGGCGCCGGGCATCCCCCACACGCCGTTCGTCGGATCGAGCAGCTCGCCGAGCGGGGGCACGGGGCCCGCGCCCCGCCCGCAGAGCCAGACCATGGCGCCGAGCAGCAGCGCGGCGGCGACGGTGCGCGCCATGCCGCGCCTCGGACGCCCGGGCAGCGTCAGCCCTCCGCGGCGAGACGCTGCAGCGCGTCGCCGTCCAGACGGTACACCGTCCAGTCGTTCATCGGGCGCGCGCCCACTGCCTCGTAGAATCCGATCGCGTCGACGTTCCAGTCGAGCACCGCCCACTCGAACCGCCCGCAGCCGCGCTGCACGGTGAGCCTGGCGAGATGCGCGAGGAGCTGCTTGCCGAGCCCGCGCCCGCGATGGCGCGGGAACACGAAGAGGTCCTCGAGGTAGAGACCGGGACGGCCGAGAAAGGTGGAGTAGTTGTGGAAGAAGAGCGCGAATCCCGCGACGTCATCGCCGTCCTCGGCCAGCACCACCTCCGCGACCGGACGCGGCCCGAACAGCGACTCGCGCAGCAGCTCCTCGGTCGCGACGACGGCGTGCCCCAGCTTCTCGTACTCGGCGAGCCCGCGAATGCACGCGAGGATCACCGGGACATCGGCGGGGGTGGCGGAGCGCAGAACGAATGGCGAAGCTAGGGGCATCGGTCGAAGATCGCAGTCCGCGCCCTGGGTGCTCCCGCGAGCGCGGCCCATAATCGACCATCGCCGTCGGGCTGTCAACGCCGGATCGGCGGCATCGCTCGTCCCTCACTTACTCGACACCTCGATGCGGAAACACGCACTCACCCTCGCAGCTGCCGTGCTCCTCCCGCTCGCGCTTCCGGCGCAGACGAAGCGGAGCGCGACGGCCTCCGAGGCGCAGGCATTCATCCAGCGCGCCGAAGCGCAGCTCACCGAGCTCGCCCTGCGCGCCAACCAGGCGGGATGGGTCGCCGCCACCTACATCACCGACGACACCGAGGCGCTGAACGCCGAAGCGTCGAAGAACTACGCGGTCGCGGTGCAGAAGCTCGCACTCGACGCGCGGCGGTTCGACAAGGTGAAGCTCTCGCCGGCGCTGCGCCGCAAGTTCACCCTCCTCCGGCTCGGCCTCGCCGCGCCGCCGCCGGGAAATCCCGGTGAGGCCGCCGAGCTGACGCGGATCACGACGAGCATGGAGGCGGACTACGGCAAGGGCACCTACTGCCGCGCGCGTGCTGCAAACGGGACCGCGACCGACACCAGCTCCAGTTGTCTGCAGATCTCGGAGCTGAGCCGCATCCTCGTCGACAGCCGCGATCCCGCAGCGCTGCTCGACGCGTGGCAGGGCTGGCACCGCGTCGGCGCGCCGATGCGGCAGCGCTACGCGCGCTTCGTCGAGCTGTCCAACAAGGGCGCGCGCGAGCTCGGCTTCGCCAACGCCGGCGCGATGTGGCGCTCGAACTACGACATGCCCCCCGACGAGTTCGCGAAGGAGGTCGACCGGCTGTGGGAGCAGGTGAAGCCGCTCTACCTCTCGCTGCACGCGTACGTCCGCTCGCGCCTCGTCCAGCAGTACGGCGCGCAGGCGGTGCCGCCGAGCGGGATGATCCCGGCCCACCTCCTCGGCAACATGTGGGCGCAGGAATGGGGGAACATCTACCCGCTCGTCGCACCGGCGGGAGGCGCGCAGACGTACGACATCGGCGCGCTGCTCAAGGCGAAGAACACCGACGTGAAGGGGATGGTGAAGTACGGCGAGGGCTTCTTCACCTCGCTCGGCTTCGCGCCCCTGCCGGCGACCTTCTGGGAGCGCTCGCAGTTCACCAAGCCGCGTGACCGCGAGGTCGTGTGTCACGCCAGCGCGTGGGACATCGACGACAAGGACGACGTGCGCGTCAAGATGTGCCTCGACATCACGAGCGAGGACTTCGTCACCGCGCACCACGAGCTGGGACACAACTTCTACCAGCGCGCCTACAAGACGCAGCCCTTCCTGTTCAAGGGGGGCGCGAACGACGGATTCCACGAGGCGATCGGCGACGCGATCGCCCTCTCGATCACGCCGAACTACCTGCAGCAGGTCGGACTCCTCGACGCGTCGAAGGTCCCCGGGCCGGAGGCCGACATTCCCCTCCTGCTCCGCCAGGCGATGGACAAGGTCGCCTTCCTCCCTTTCGGGCTCCTCGTCGACAAGTGGCGCTGGCAGGTGTTCTCGGGGCAGACCACGCCCGCGAACTACAACAAGGCGTGGTGGGACCTGCGCGCGCAGTACCAGGGCGTCGCGCCGCCGGTCGCGCGCAGCGAGGCGGACTTCGATCCGGGGGCGAAGTACCACGTGCCGGCGAACACGCCCTACATGCGCTACTTCCTCGCCCGCGTGCTGCAGTTCCAGTTCTATCGGTCGCTCTGCCAGGCGTCGGGCTACAAGGGCCCGCTGCACCGCTGCTCGTTCTACGGCAGCAAGGAAGCCGGCGCGAAGCTGAACGCGATGCTCGAGGCGGGACAGAGCGAGCCGTGGCCGGAGACGCTCTACAAGCTCACCGGCTCCCGCCAGCTCGACGCGACGGCGATCACGGAGTACTTCGCGCCGTTGAAGACCTGGCTGGATCAGCAGAATCAGGGGAAGCCTGTGGGGTGGTAGGGTGTGGGCTGTGGGGTGTGGGGTGTCGCTGAAACACGAAGGCTCGAAGAAGCGAAGGGGCACGAAGCGCTCGTGGCTTCGTGCCCCTTCGTGTGCTGAACCTTCGTGCCTTCGTGCCTATCGCCGAACCGCGCCGAGCTTCAGCTCGCGGCGTTAGGCGTCGCGGTGGCGGGTTCGGTCTTCCGGCCGAAGAGCTTCTTGATGAACCCCGCGATCCCCGCGATGGCGATGATGACCAGCTTCTTCATCGCGAGCAGCGCGGCGAGGATGACCTTCAGGATGCCGGATTTCGCGACGAGACCGCCCGCGACGAGCGCCGCGATCCCGTATTCGGCCTTGTGGTCGACCGAGGGGTTGTAGTCGGCGTAGCGGTGACCCGGGTTGAAGTCGACGAACCTGATGATGTCGTCCATCCCGGCCTCGAGCGTCTCGAGCTGGCTCTTCGCGCCGACCGCGTTCAGGTCGAGCACCCCGCGGGCGCCGAGGACGCGGATGTCCCAGTTGATGGTGTTCTCTTCCTCGCCGGAGAACTTCAGCTCGCGCGCCCAGTGCAGCTTGTGGGCGGTGTCGTCGTAGAACGGCGGCGAGGCCCAGCCGACCAGCGTCGCCGTCGGGACGCCCTGCTTCCGGCGCTCGGCGTTCCGCGACTCGGCCCCTTCCTGCATCTCCTTGAGCAGCTGCTTGTAGTCGATCGACGCGGCGTCCGCGTCGTCGACGTGCCCATCCTCGTCGTAGTCGACGACCACGCCCCAGGCGCCATCATCCACGGGACTCATGCTCGCCGGGAAGATCATCCCGAGCACCTTCGTCCCGGGCAGGTTTCCCCAGGCGGTCAGCACGCGCTCGGCGTCCTCGGGTCCGAGGTAGCGATACCCCTCGGGGAGGTGGAGCGTCGCGAGGCCGTTCTTCAGCACCACGTCCCCGTTCTGCCAGGTGAGGCTCGCCGTGAACTGCTCGGCGGTGATGTCGGACGACTCCTGCTGCTGGGCCACGAGAACGGCGGGCAGCAGTGTCAGGGACGCGGCGATCAGCAGGCGGCGGGTCAGGGACGACATCGCGGGCTCCAGGGCGCGGTTGAGGTGACGAGCTCGTCCATTAGAGACGAGTGTACGCGCCCCGGATCACAGAAATGAAAACGCGGCGTGACGGGGGTCACACCGCGCGCATGGTCCCTTCCAGGACGGCCTAGTGGTCGTCGCGCTGCATCGCCGCCCGGCGGACCTGACTCATGATGCGCTCCAGATCGGCCTCGGCGCGCGCCCGCGATTCGCCGTCCCAGTCGGCTTCCTTCGCGACGCGGCGGATCTGCTCCATCATCTCGTCGATGAGGGCGCGGAAGCGGGGACGGAGGCGCCTCTCCCGGTCGGCCTGCTCGGCGTTCATGGTCGTCATCGCGGGGTTCTCCTTCGGATGGCGGCCAAAGATTGCATGATGGCTGCCACCGCGCCAGAGCTTGGATCACCCGCTAGAGCAGCAGATCGCTCGTGCCGCGCGTCACCAGCTGCGCCACGGCGCGCCCGCAAAGCGCGCCGACGACGTTCCCCGTCCCGCTGTATGCCCCCGCCGCCCAGACCCCGGGCCGCACCTCTTCGACCACCGGCATCCCGTCGGTCGAGTACGAGACCGGCGCCGCCCATCGGTGGGTGATC